>NZ_DAOMQT010000070.1:0-17559 GCF_035445465.1 Agriterribacter sp. | reverse complement strand
TAGGGTATATCCTATGTTTTGCTGACACGCAGCTCGGTTAATTTGGAATGCACCCTGCAAACGTTATAAAATATGTTTTTGAAAACTAAAGGTTATATTTATCACTTTTTGTGACAGTTATGACCTTTGAAAAAAGAAGGGATTAAACGTCAGGCAGAACCAAGATATATATGGCGGACGATATTAAATTAGTTATAAAAAAGTCAACCCTGCCACAGGCCGGCAAAGGATTATTTACCCAATCCTTCATTCCTTCCGGAACCCGTATTATCGAATATAAGGGCCGGGTTACCACGTGGAACGAGGTAAAAGAAAAGGAAGCGGACAATGTATATATCATGTATGTGAACCGCAATCATGTTATTAACGCACAGCCCTATAGTAAAGCACTGGCAAGATATGCCAACGATGCAAAGGGTGTTGGGAAAATCAAAGGGCTGCGTAATAATGCAGTGTATGCCACTATAAAAAAACGGGTGTACATTAAAGCTACCAGGGATATAAAGGCAGGTGAGGAAATACTGGTTGATTATGGAAAGTCGTACTGGCAAACCATGAGAGCAAACAGGCGGATTGACGAGCAAAAAAAACGGGAAGCTGATCCACGGAAATCATAGACCAGCACAGGTTATTTAATCTGAAATCAATCCTTATTTACATATGCTTTGATCCACATGGCATTTTCAATGGCAGCCATGGAAGCTGTATTATTAAAATACAGGAAAACCTCCTTTACATTTTTATTTTTCAACAGGCTCCCGGCCACTTCCTCCAAAACCGGGTGGGTGTACGCTGAATAATATAATTGGGGCACCCCATGAAACCGGTAATAGGCTATTGCATGATTTACCACTGCCGTAGCGGGAAGTGAGGGATAGCTGATGCCGCTGAAAGTTATTTTATTTGCTTTCAGTGTCTCGTATACTTCAGGCTTCCACCAGCCGGCGTTACGGAATTCTACTACATTATGCACTCCGGAACGGAGGTTTTGAACAATGCGGGTTAGCCGTTCCGTACTATAAGTAAAAGAAGGTGGGAGTTGGAACAGCACCACGCCCAGCTTTTCCTTTAAGCCATGCTGTACCACATCGTAAAAATCATTCAGAAGGCTTTCACACTCATTAAACTGCTTATAATGGGTAATTAACCCTGGGGCCTTTACGGCAAAGCAAAAGTTCGGCAGACTTTGCGTGTACCAGCGCTCCAATACCGCTGACTGCGGAAAGCGATAAAACGTAACATTCAGTTCAAGCGTATTGAATTGTGTGCTGTAAAATTCAAACCATTTTTTTTGAGGAAGGCCTTCCGGGTAAAAACGCCCTTTCCATTCCCGGTAATGAAAACCGGAGCACCCGATATGCCATTTTATTTTGTTCATATTTTATGCCGGTATCAAAAATACATTTAACAGCACCGGGCAGAGGCAGATGCAGCAAGCCATACAGGATATTACTTTACGCAGGAACCTTACGTGCTTTTTCCCTTTCCCAGAACCGGTGTTTTGCAATGGCCGCAATAAAATCTTTAGCCAGCGCCTTAACCTCTTTGTTAACCAGTAAACCTTCTTCCTGTATTTTAGGACTGAGTTTCTTACCAAAATAAGTAGCTTCCAATACCTGGGTGGCTTCCCCGTGCGCAGCAATGGCTTTACAATGCTTAAATGCCTGGTTTAAGAAATGAACGGCATCAGGCTCTCCGGCAAGTGTGGCAACACTATTTGTGCCACCAGGTACGTATACCGCATCGTACATAACAGAAGCCGCTGTAAGCAGACTTTGGTCAACTTTGATCACGGCATTGTTCCCTGCTGTTATGGTGCCCAGCTTGGGAGAGATAATATCTGTTGTTGCACCTTCGGCCAGTAATGCTTTTTGCATAACTGCTATAGCGTTTTCGTTTACGCCGTCAGCGGCCAGTATGGCTATATTTCTGGTGCGTATGGTATCCTTTTTGGTATTGGCCATGCTCAGCGCCTCCGATTTCAGCAAACTGCTTTTTACTTTCAATGGCTCAAAGTTCTTTTCAACACCATCTGCAGGTATACTTTTATTAATGGGCTTTTCGGGTTTTAGCACACTCAGTCCCAGGTTATAGGCCACACTTGCGGCCAACCCTTTATCTATTTCGCCTAATATATTCACCATGCGCTGGCGGATGGCTTCCACTTCGCACTTGCCCAGTTCGAATGATAAAGCGTCAATGATATGATTTTTTTCAGGCTCCGACTGGCTGTTGTAAAATAAGGTTGCCTGGCTGAAATGATCAAAAAAGCTCCTGCTCCTTTCCCTTACTTTTTTTGCATCTATTTTTTCTGCATAGGAAGTAAAACCACCTTCCGCCATTTTTGCCTGGAAAGGGCAGCCCCCGCCCAGGGAATTTGGATGATAGCTTACCCGGCCCTTATTGACCTGCTGGCGCATATACCCATCGCGCTGGTTATTGTGCACTGTGTTAATGGAACGGTTAATGGGTATTTCGTGAAAATTAGGACCGCCCAGCCGGATCAGTTGCGTATCGGTATAAGAAAATAAACGGCCCTGCATTAAAGGATCGTTGGTGAAATCAATGCCCGGTACAATATGTCCTACGTGAAAGGCTACCTGCTCTGTTTCTGCGAAAAAATTATCGGGATTCCGGTTCAGCGTCATTTTGCCGATCCGCTGCACCGGAACCAGTTCTTCGGGTATAATTTTGGTGGCGTCAAGCAAATCGAATTCAAATTTGTGTTCATCTTTTTCGGGTACAATCTGCACGCCCAGCTCCCATTCGGGAAAGGCGCCATTGTCAATAGCTTCCCACAGGTCGCGGCGGTGAAAATCGGGATCCTTTCCCGAAATCTGCTGCGCTTCGTCCCATGCTACCGAATGAACGCCCAGCAATGGTTTCCAGTGAAACTTTACAAAGCAGGCTTCATTCTTTTCATTAACAAAGCGGAAAGTATGTACACCAAAGCCTTCCATCATCCTTAAGCTCCGTGGTATAGCCCTGTCGCTCATCAGCCACATGATCATATGGGTTGATTCAGGCATTAAAGAGATAAAGTCCCAGAAGGTATCATGCGCAGAGGCAGCCTGTGGTATTTCATTATGCGGTTCGGGCTTAACCGCATGAACCAGGTCGGGAAATTTGATAGCGTCCTGGATAAAAAATATGGGCATGTTATTACCCACCAGGTCAAAATTACCTTCCTGTGTATAAAATTTTACTGCAAAGCCTCTTACATCCCTTGCCAGGTCTGTGGAACCACGAAAACCGGCCACTGTAGAAAACCGAACGAACACAGGCGTTTCGATAGAGGGATCAATAAGAAAGTTGGCCTTTGTATAAGCAGCCATAGATTTATATACTTTAAAAACGCCATGCGCCCCGCTTCCTCTGGCATGTACGATCCTTTCAGGTATGCGTTCATGATCGAAATGGGTAATCTTTTCCCTGAAAATGAAATCTTCAAGCAGGGTAGCGCCCCTGTTGCCGGCCTTCAATGAATTTTGATCATCGTTGATCTTTAATCCCTGGTTAGTGGTTAAGAACTCGTCTGTCCCGGCTTCTTTGTGCTGCTCCATGCTATCGAGCTTTTCATTTGTTATTTCAGTTTCCCGGTTTGTTGCTTCATTTTTCTTTAAGGAAGGCTTTGTTTTTTTGGCAGGCATATATTAAAATTATAAGCGGGTTAAAAAATAATGATTGAGAAGGAACTTGTTAGAAAGCTATTGTATACTTCATCAAAAGAAGGGCCATGCTTAACAATAGCAACATGCTATTTCCCGGGAAGCCCGGCATAAAAGAATGTAAGTAGAATACAAGCGCCGGAAAAGGCATCTGGTTTATCAGCAGCTCCCAAATCAATCTTTTTGGAAAACATGAAAAATTATTTTTCAAAAGGATTGCGGGACAATTTTAAGGGGGAAATATTTCTACATTCCGGCATTAAAACGCCCTGCTTATCTTTTTGAAAAGCAGGGCGCTGGCTGTTGTTGTAACAAATTACTTTCTATTGAAAATGGTATAAAAAAGGCTCACCTGTATGGTGCTGTTCTTATAATCGGGATTTACTCCGCCGCCAAAATCTATATCTCCCACTTTCGACAATCCGGCAATATAACGGGCGCCTACGCCCAACCCCATGGCACTGTGATAGCCTATACCCGCCGCGAGCGCTGCGTCAAGATTTTTAACATCGGTATTTACGCCGCTGATCTTATCGCTTACCTTAAGTCCAAATTGTGGTCCGGCTTCAATATACAGGCCGCCCCGGGGACTTTGAAGCTTTACCATGATCGGTAATGTAGCATAGGTTGCCTTAAAGTTTTCCTTTTGCGTTGAGCTTTCTAATTTAGCGCCCTGCGACGACACCAGCAATTCGGGCTGAACGGAAAGGATAGCACCAAATCTTAAATTTACAAATGCGCCTGCATGAAATCCCACCAGGGTATTGGCTTTTACATCCTGGTAATCATTGCCGCGGAAATTGCTCATATTAACCCCGCCTTTGAGGCCTAACTGGAAATTCTGGGAAAGTGCGGGTACACTTAACAGTAATGCTGCTGCTAGTGATAACGTTACATACTTCATAGTTTCAAATTGTTGGTTACTCCTGTATGCTTCAATTATGCTGCCAATAATGCACTATGAAATGTTATTTGTTTTTTGATCCAGTGATTACGTCAACGCTTTACATCCGGCATTTTTCGTAACAGGTAAACCGTGTTTTGAATTGTAGAAATTATTACACGAAAATTTTTGCAATCCCATTTTAAAAAACATACAACAGGTGAAAAAAATAACGGTACGGTTTTTAAGTCTTTACTGTTATTCCATGTTGTTAGGCAAAATAATATATAATATTACGATCTACTCATCGGGAGTTTCCGGAAAAGGTTTATATATAATATCTTTTTGCTTAAATCGCATGCATTCATCATCTTAAAAAATAAAAAATTATGATCAGTACTGAAAACAACGCGGCTGTATTAAATGATCTTATTCAGATCAACAACGACCGTATAGAAGGTTATGAAAAAGCCGCTAAGGAAACAGAAGTTATGGACGCCGATTTACGTGCGCTTTTTACACGAATGGCCAATGAAAGCCGGGAGTATGTTTCGGAGCTCAGAAATTATGTTCACCAAACCGGTAAGGCAGCCACTGATTCTACAACAGTAAGCGGAAAAATTTACCGGGCATGGATGGATGTAAAAGCGACTTTTGGCGGAAAGGACAGGAAATCTATTCTGGAATCCTGCGAATTCGGAGAAGATGCAGCACAAAAAGCCTATAAAACTGCTCTCGATAATGCGCCGGATGATGAATTATCGCCTGATGTAGTACAGCTCATTGCTGAACAAAAAACGAAGCTGAGAAGAGCGCATGATGAAATCAAAAGATTGCGCGACAGCCAGTCTGCATAGTCATTTAACGGGAGTTTTGGATGTTGAACCACATAGAAACATAGGCATAGATTTCACATAGGCATTATACAACTTGCTATGGGTTTTTTCTTTGTGTGCTATGTCTATGTGGTAAACACTCAAAACATAAACAATAAAAAACTGATTTTCATTTCTGAACAGCCAAAATTCAAATTCGTTTAATAATTAATTGATGAGCAACCTTTTATTTTGCAAAAATTCTTCAGTTTTTTGAAACAAAAATGACATGGGTTTTTGAAGATGATTGAGAACCGGAATGGCACCAGGTGGTACTGCCGTTCCGGTTTTTAATACAGTAAATGCAATAGCCGGAATAATGGTTGGTCAGCTATCTCCTGTGTGTTGCCGTACTGTTGAAAATAACTCATCTATTTCGAAGGGCTTTGAAATATAGCCGTCGGCTTTGCAATTATGGCTAAGCTCTTTAATATTGGCGTTGGCAGAAATAATAATAACGGGTATATGTTTGGTATGGGTATTATCTTTTAAATGCCTGCAAATATCCGAGCCATCTGCCCCCGACATCCAGAGGTCAATCAATATCAGGTCGGGTGCTTTTTCGTAAATGCTGTTTAAGTTTTCCGCATGGGCAGAGGTATGTACCTGGTATCCTTTAAATTCCAATACCATCCTCATGGAATCAAGGATATCCTTGTCATCATCCAGAATAAGAATTTTTTTCCCTGCCATTTGGTTTTATGCTTTATTAACAGGAAGGCTAAAATAAAAAATGGATCCTTTCCCGGGCTCACTTTCAAACCATATTTTCCCGGATTGTTTTCTTATAATTTCCGCCGATATATATAAGCCCAGTCCCAGTCCGGGGAAAGTGTCAAATTTTTCGCCTTCTACCCTGTAAAATCTGCTGAAGATACGGGATTGATTTTTTTTATTGATACCGATGCCAAAATCCTGTACGGCACAGATCACCGAATCGTTTTGCAAGGTAACGCTTACAATTATTTTATCGGCTTTGGGAGAGTATTTAATGGCATTGGTAATAAAATTGGTGAGTACCTGCCCGATTCTATCCCGGTCGCCGGTTAACAGGCAGTTGAAAAATATTTCCGTAATCATGGTATGGGTGGAAGCAATACGCTGCACATCTTCTACAGTTTCATTAACCAGTTCAGTAAAGGAAAAAACTTCTGCTTTCAGCGATAGCTTGCCTTCATCCAAACGGGTGATATCCAGCAGGTCGCTGATGAGCGTATTTAATTTCGTTATCTGCAGGTCCATACGGCGCATAATGGCAGATGAAGCCTCGTCACCCGCGGTTGAAAACTTCATTTCCAACAACTGGGTAAACGCTTTCAGGGAAGTTACCGGTGTTTTGAGCTCATGACTTACAATGCTCATAAATTCATCTTTTTGCTGCGATAACTTTTTATTATCCGTAATGTCTGTGCATGATCCTATATATCCTTCAGGGTCTCCGTCTTCATTATAGTTGGGAAGTCCCGAATTGAGGAACCACCGGTAATTGCCATCTTCATCTCTCAGGCGGAATTCCAGCACAAAAGGTATTTCCTTCGGTTTTGCATCAAAAAAAGCACCCGTTGTAATTTCCCTTTCCGCGGGATGTACTGCTTCAAGCCAACCATCGCCCAGCGCGTTCTGTGGCGTTTGACCGGTGTAATCATACCATTGTTTATTAAGATAAATGCAATTGCCATTATTGTCGGCTATCCAGATAATAACGGGAATAGTGTCGGACATACTACGGAAACGGTTTTCACTTTCGATCAGGCGTGCTTCCATTTTTTTGGCTTCTGTAATGTCAATGCTAACCGCAGTAAGAAAACTAAGGTTATCGGAACCCTTTATTAATGAAACGCTGTTATTTACCCAAACCACCGATCCATCGGGCCTGAGGTAGCGTTTTTCCATGGTAAAGCTTTTCCCTTCCGTTGCGCAGCGCTTCAATAAAAGTATATTTTGCTCACGGTCATCGGGGTGTGTTACATCCTCAATGCGTAATGCCAGGAGCTCCTGCTCGGAACGGCCAACCAAATGGCAGTACTGCTCGTTTACCGCTATAAATTTCCCGGTAATATCGGTTTGCGCAATTCCGGCGCCCACCTGGCTTATAATATTGCTGAATCTTTCTTCACTAACCTGAAGGGCTTTTTGAATTTTTGTATTTTCTGTTATATCAAGTAATAAATTGATAGCGCCGGTTATTTCATCTTTGTCGTTTAATATGGGTTGGGGATAAGGCAGTACGTGTCGGCGGCTGCCATCGGGGCGTTCAATGATAATTTCAAAAGTTTCAACCCGGCCGTATTTTAAAACGAGTGCCATTGGGCATTTATCTAAAGGAAGCAGCTCGCCATTGGTCTGGTATATTTTCCATGAACCGCACCATAATTCCGTACCCACTTTAGGCTCGCGGCCCCAAAGCTCTACGGCAGCCTGGTTGTAAAGTAAAATCCTTCCTTCTTTATCGCAGGTATAAAGCGCAACGGAAATGCCCTGTATTAACCGGCGGTAGCGCAGTTCACTTACCTCTATTTTTTTGCGGGCAGTTACATGCTCTGTAATATCATATGCAGCCGCCATTATCCCCGATATGCTTCCGTTTTCTTCACGGAAAGGTTCAATAACGAGCTTTACAAAAACAGCATCCAGGTTTTCGTTTCGCAGGATGTGTGCCTCCATTTCTTCAATCACTATTCTTTTGCCTGTTTTAAACACGCTTTTGAAAATGGCTTCAAATCCCTGCTCCTTTACTTCAGGGATAACTTCGAAAAGTGGTTTGTTCAGTAGCTGAGCTTTTGGCTTGCCAATGATCTCAAGGGCCATTTCATTAATGATCTCAACAGTAAAATCGGGCCCGCGCATTATGGCTATGGCCACCGGGGCCTGCTCAAACAAGCTATTCAGCTGGTGTTCGACATGCTTTCTGGTTTGGGCGATCCTGATTTGCGCATGCACCCTTGCCAGCAATTCTTTTGCAGAAAAAGGTTTTACCAGGTAATCATCAGCCCCTGTTTCGTAGCCTTCTATTTTTGATTCTTCCCCGGCGCGGGCTGTAATAAGCATAACAGGAATATGTTCCGTTTGCCTGTTCTGCTTTATCTCTTCCACCAGCCGTATGCCATCCATAACAGGCATCATTATATCGCTTAAAACAAGCTGGGGCTTTTTATCTTTCATTATGTCTAAAGCTTCCAGCCCGTTGCCGGCCGTAAATACCCGGTATTTTTTTTCGAGCAGGCTTTGAAGATATTCCCGCATGTCGGCATTATCATCAACAATTAATACAGCCGGCGTATTGCTGTTTATATTTTCAGCACCAGTTGCTGTGTTTGTTTTTGGTTTTAAGTTTTCCTGTAAAGCAAATGAATCTTTTATATAGGAATCAGAAATGATATCTTCAATATCCTGGCGGATGTTATTAACTTGCGAAACGGGCAGGTGCGCTTTGCCGGAAGGGATAGAAACCCTGAAGGTGCTTCCCTTCCCTTCCCCGCTTTCCACGCTGATAGTGCCGCCATGAAGGCGAACAAGCTCATGGGTCAGCGACAGTCCGATACCCGTGCCCTCATATGTTCTTCCGGTTACATGCTGCACCCGGTAAAAGCGCTCAAATATGCGCTGCAGCTCATTTTGGGGGATACCCACTCCCGTATCCTGCACTTCCAGGATAACATGGTTGTTTTGAGCAAACAGCGCAACAGTAATTTTTCCTTTAAGTGTATATTTGAATGCGTTGGACAATAAATTAAAAATGATCTTTTCCCACATCTGTTTGTCAACATACACCTGTTCTTTAATGGCCTGTGTTTTTACTTCCAGCGCTAACCCGGCTTTTTCAATTGTGGAACGAAAATTACCTGCCAGGCTGGCGGTAAAGGGTACGATGTCTGTTAACGAATAATGCGCCGTTATTCTTCCCGATTCGATACGGCTGAAATCGAGAAGGGTATTTACTAACTTAAGTAACCGCATAGCGTTGCGGTGCGTGGTTTCAATACTTTGTTTTTCACTGCTGCTGAGCCTGTGTTCCGGGCTGTTGATCAGCTCTTCGAGGTTCCCCAGCATGAGCGTAAGTGGAGTGCGGAATTCATGGCTGATATTGGAAAAGAAAACTGTTTTTGCTTTATCGAGCTCTTCAAGCACGCTGGTTCTTTTTCGTTCCGTTTCAAAAATGCGGCTGTTATTGATTCCTGATCCTATCTGGTCGGCGATCAGTTTAAAAAAATTTTGGTATTTATCATTAAGGATACGGTAAGGATTGATGCCTATCTTCAGAATGGCATAAGGGATCTTTTGCTGGCTGTGGGCTACAGGCAATACAAATGCCGTATGAATGGCACTATCCCATGCGCCTGTGGGCAAATTCCCGAATCGTTGCATCAGATCGTCGGCTATTACAGGGGCGTTACCTTTGGCCACGTCTGCCAATCCGTGAAACTGGCTGGCATGTTTATCCAGGTCAATTTCATAAGGGAAAAAAAGTCCCAGGTCTTCGGATGTTTTGTCTGCCAGTGAAAGCTTTTTCCCATCACGGCTCACTTCATAAATAAGGGCAAAAGGAAAGTCCCTGGGGTTTTGTTTAATAACCTCGATGCTTTTTTGATATACTTCCAGGTCTCCCGTGAGGTTTAATATGTTTTTTCCGAGGTTAGTCAGTGTTTGCAGTTGTCTTTCCACAGTAACAGCATCGGTAGTTTCCGTAACAGCGCAAAAGACTCCCTCTACTTTGTCGTTTTCACCATAAACAGGACTGTAGGAAAAAGTGAAATAACACTCTTCCGTAAAGCCATTTCTATGAAGCAGCAGCAGTTGATTATCGGACCATGTTGCTTTTCCTGTTTGAAGCACACTCTCCAGCATAGGACCTATAATATGCCATATCTCCGGCCAAACTTCTTTTCCTGTTGCGCCCAGGGCATGCGGGTGCTTTGTGCCCAGCATAATGCTATAGGCGTCATTATAAATTTTTACCAGGTCTTTCCCCCACCAAAGCACCATCGGAAACCTGGAATTGAGGCATAAATTAACAGCGGTATACAAACTCTGAGGCCATTTCTCAAATGAGCCTAAAGCGGTATTGCTCCAGTTAAAGTTCCGGATAAGCTCACCCATCTCACCATCTCCGGTAATGAGATGCCTTTTATTGCCTGTAAACTGTGTTGTTAACATAAAACAAAGCACTTTATTCACCCTTTAACCCAACCCTCCGGAAGAAAACAAAGTAAGTTAAGATTTTTATTTGGTGTGTGCTGTATTCATCAAAATGAAAAAAGCGGGCAGGCTTTATCGCAAATGTCAACTGCTTTTTATTTATTGCTGTAGCATTAAAAAACTCATCTCTAACAAATGGGATGTGCTTACAAGCATGCAGATCCATTATCGTATTATCCATTTACAATCTCTCCTCCGTTGGGATGAAGGAACTGCCCCGAAATGTAACCGGAATCGGAACAGGCCAGGAATAAATAGGATAGCTACTGCCTTACCAATGCCACTGTCGCCGCCCGTTATAAGGGCAATTTTATGATGAAGCTTATTGCTTCCTTTTGCTGCGGGTAATCAAATACAGGCTTTGGCTGCATTTTTTGCTCTGAGCCCGGCCTTTGCTGCTGCTGGGGTTTCCTGATCTGTTTTTTGGTTATCGTAGTTGGCATTTTAGTATTTTAGTATTGTTGAGTTGTAAAAAATGGCGTTACCTTTAGCGGGAGCATGGTGGTTTACAATTTCTCAAAAGCGGTAATTACTTTTTTCATATTGATCCCTTTTCCCAGAACCGGCTTAAACAAATCGTCTTCCTGCTTCATTCTTGACAGCGCATTATGAATGGTAAAGTCCTGCATACTTAATCCTTTTTTTACTTCCTCCCAATGGAGGGGCATAGACACTGTTGCCCCCGGCTTTGGACGTAGCGAATACGCCGCTGCCAGGGTAGCCTGGGGGCGGTTTTGCAAAAAGTCTAAGTAAATTTTTCCTTTGCGTTTAGCCGTAGTTCTTTCAATACTGGTAAACCCAGGTAATTGCTCATGAACGAACGTTACGATCATCCGGGCAAATTCCTTAGATGATTCATAGGTATAGGCAGCACCCAATGGAATGTAAATATGCAGGCCCGTGGAGCCGGAGGTTTTGCAATAAGATGTAACGCCGGCGCTTTCAAGCACCTGCCGCGTAACCTGCGCTGCTGCTATAACCTGCTCAAATTTATTGTTATCCGGATCGAGGTCAATAACACACCAGTCGGGGTGATCAGGCAACTGTATACGGCTGCTCCAGGGGTTCATTTCAATGCATCCCAGTGACGCCATATAAAGCAAACTGGCTTCATCTGTACAAACCATAAAATGTTTATCCCTTTCATCTTCTGCGCTGTGGTATGGAAAAGTTTTTATCCAGCCGGGAACTTTACCCGTCACGTCTTTCTGATAAAAGCTTTTACCGTTAATGCCATTTGGATGGCGGTTGAGCGATTGAGGCCGGTCTTTCAGGTAAGGTAATATGTATGGCGCTGCCTGGTAGTAATAATTCAGCATATCGCGTTTGCTGATCTTTTCTTTCGGCCAATATAATTTGCCGAGGTTGGTAAAGGTTAGCGGATGCCCGTTGATCTTTCTTTCCTGTTGCTGATCCTTTGGGTCCAGCAATGTTTTTCTTTCGGGTTTATTGTTTTTACCCAAATTTTTTTTCCCCTGTACCATATGGTTTTTATTTTTCAGTAATGCTTTGGTTGATACTGGTTTTTCGGGGTGTACATCCAGTGCTTTCTTGTCTTCCCGCATTCCTTCAAAAGCCGGATGCCGCATTAGTCCATCGTCGGTCATCTCCGTATAAGATACCTCGCAGATTAATTTGGGTTTTAACCAGGTAACGCTTGTCCGGGAAGGGCGTGGACGGAAGCGGGATGGCTTATTTATATCGGGTTCAAAGGTAAATGGGTTGGTTGTTGTAATGAGGGGCTTAAACTGTTCCATCATTTCTTTTTGCACCTGCTCCGAAAACCCGGTTCCGATTTTACCGGTATATACCAGTTTGTTTTTTTCGTACACACCTGCCAGTAAGGAGCTGAAATGTTTTGGGCTGCCTTCATTTTGCGTATAGCCTCCAATAACCACTTCATGTTTTTTGTCCACTTTAATTTTAAGCCATTCTTTCGATCTTGTTCCCGGAATATATAATGAATCCGCTTTCTTTGCCACGATACCCTCGAGCTTCATTTTTTTTGCAGTTTCAAAAAATTCCGTTCCCGTGGTGTCAAAAGCCTGGCTGATGTGTATTGCAGGATGAGCAGGCAGGAGGGCGGTTAGCTTTTCCCTTCTTTCCTCCAGCGGAAGCTGCATAAGCGAATAGCCGTTCAGCCACAATACATCAAATACATAAAATTTCAGCTCACCGTCAGCTTCGCTGAGCCAGTTCTGCAGTTTGCCAAAATTGGATAATCCATCCTCATTGGCTACTATAATTTCCCCGTCGAGCACTGCATTTAATTGCAGCGCTTTTAACGCATCATATACCGGGTAAAATTTTTCATTAAAGGATTTATTATTCCTCGAACGCAGATGGGTGCTTTTATGGTTAAGCAATGCGATAGCACGGTATCCGTCCCATTTCACTTCGTAAAGCCAGCCTTCTTCATCAAAAGGTTTATCTGCCAGGGTGGCCAGCATGGGTTGAAGCGTGGCGGGAAATTTCATTTTTTTTCCCGTACCGGCTATTGCCTTTTTAGCAGCGGAGGGCTTATTGTTTTTTTTTACTGTGCTGTTTTTTTTGATCGTTTTTCCATGAACAGCCGATGAGCTATCTTTTTCAATTTGCTTTAAGGTTCTGCCCGAAGCCACAGATTTTTCTTTTTTCAGTATCTCTGTGGCTTTAGCATATTTATCTTTTACTTTCATCAGCAACCATGAATTTTCACCGCGGTAAGAAGATTGCACAAGCGCAAACCGGCCTTTTAGCTTTTCCCCGTTCAGGTCAAAAACGATCTTTCCTTTATGCAGTTCCCGCAGCAATGCCTTTTCTTTTTCTTTTTTTCCTGTAAAATCCCCGGCAGCCGGTTCATAGGTGCCTTCATCCCAGATCATAACGGCGCCTCCGCCATACTGTCCTTTAGGGATAATGCCTTCAAAGGTCCTGTAATCAAAAGGATGATCTTCCACCATCATTGCCAGCCGTTTAACCGAGGGATCGGTTGATGGTCCTTTTGGTACAGCCCAGCTTTTGAGCACACCCGCCATTTCGAGCCGGAAATCGTAATGCAGGTTAGTGGCTGCATGCTTTTGAATAACGAAACGCAGTTCATCGATGTTAGATTTTCCACCGGTGGGTTCAGGCGTTTTGGAGAAAATACGTTTTTTTTTATAAGTACTAAGCGACATGACATAAGCAGCTTAAAATGCATGCCAAAATGGATCATCCGGTTTACCCGCAGGCACGATTGAGAGGGACCAGGAATATTTTGAAGAGATGATCCGGTATTATCTTTTACCCGCCTTTACGGGTATTGCCCCCGGAGGCCCGGGCCGGCACAATGTTCATGGCATGGTTTGTGAATTGTGAAGATCTGGGAAGGCTAACAAACAGCATCTTTCTATACACTTATTTCCCACTAAAATGAATAAACCCACTTCAAAAAAGAAAATATCAAATATTGGACGTGTCTTCAATAAAATTTCGGGTTGGATTACCCGGAAAACCGGGAGTCCCGCAGCTTTTATCCTTGCCTTAAGCCTTATCATTCTCTGGGCAGCGTTAGGACCGTTGTTTGATTATTCAGACACCTGGCAATTAGTCATTAACACGGGCACTACCATCATTACTTTTCTCATGGTTTTTATTATCCAGCAATCCCAAAACAAGGATACGGCGGCTATTCATTTAAAACTGAACGAATTAATTGCCAGTGACGAGAGGGCGAGTAACCGTCTCGTGGATATTGAGGATCTGACCGAAGAGGAGCTGATGATCCTGAAGAAATTTTATATTAAGCTGTCTGAAAGAGCCGAAAAAGAAAAGGACATCCATTCTTCGCATTCACTCGATGAAACAGGCGAGGCGAACTATAAGCTCCAACCGAGAAAAAAACCGGTTGCTGAAGCATAGTTATTTTATCCCTTTTGTATGTGCATCATTACCCGGCACAATAATAGCCCTACTGCTATTGTTTACTGGTAGCAAATTATATATTATGGAAGCATATTTTCATTATGCATTAATTACCGGGCCGGCAGGTGAGGCAGATGATGGGCTGGCTGATCTTTTTGCAAAAGACGGGTTTAATATGGTTGTCATGGCGCAGGATCATGAAGGATTGAGTAATATAACCGGGGAATTAGAGCAACAATACGGGATTAAAGTGATCACCATATCCAGGGATATCTTTCTGGCTAAAAATGTTTTCGAGCCTTATGATGAACTGATATCTACCGATATCCAGCTCGATTTGTTGGTTATGGTGCATGGCCGGATTCATATGGTAAGCCTTTTGAAACCCGTGTTTAAAAAAGAATACCATTTACTTAATTAACCTGTGCTATAATACCGTTTAAACCAATGGAACGTAGTTATGAAGAAAATAGTAGTTACTGACGATGATCCTGGTATTCGCGACATTTTTAAAATGATTTTTGAAACAGCAGGCTATCAGGTGCAGGTTATTTCCAATGGCGATGACCTGCTGAATAACGCATACAACCTGCCCGATCTTTTTTTGCTGGATAAACAGTTATCCGGTGTGGATGGCACCGACATCTGCCGTTACCTGAAGCAGCAGCGAACAACTGCTCATATACCGGTTATAATGATTTCTGCTAACCCGCAAATCGGTAAGCTGTCTGAAGAGGCCGGTGCAGATGCTTATATTGAAAAACCTTTTGAAGTAAAATACCTGCTTGAAATGGTAAAAAGGTATATCTGAAAAAAATGCCTGGATGCCCTGCCCTGTTATCAGTAAAACACAAGGGGAATTATTTCTACAATCCGTGTCCCTATTTTTTCCTGGTCTTTGATATAATCCATAGTATAAGTACAATAACAAGCGCCACTAAAAAAAATGCCCACCACATGCCCGCTTTAAAAATGCCTTCTACTATCGTACAGCCACTGAATAAAAAAGTAACAGCTATCAAAATTATTGCAGGGAACCATTTTTGTTTACGCATGCTGGTTGTTTACCCGGTAGGTTTCAATTATTATACCATTATCGTGTAATCCTGTTAAAAACAGTCGTGTTCATTTGCCTTTAAATAACCATGAGGCTCCGCCGGCATTTGCACTTTAGGATATAAAGTAAAAACCGGTTTGGTTTCTTCCCTTTCGGCAGGCTGCTCACTGCGGGAATAAACCGTTATCATTTTTGAGGCAGGCGTATAGGGTTGCATTGTCTTTTTTTTTACTTTCTCCATAGCATATTATTACATTCAGCGTAGCGCAAAGTATATGCCACAGGTTTGGCGTTTGGATATGTTTAACTAAAATTCCTGCTTTTCATTTAAACAGTTCATCAGGCAGTAATAGCATTTCATACATCCTGTTATGGGAGCAGGTAAACGTCCTTTATACTTTTGCACTAACATGTTTTTATTAATGCTTAATGTTATTGTTATGCGTACAATCGAAGTAAATGGCGATGAAATAAAAAAAGGGTGGGTTCTTTTTAACCCGGATCTTACAGCATCCGCCGGGCCCCGGGGCGTTTCATTCGCTGCCAATCTAACCAGCGATCCTACCGGCATCGGCAACTGGTCGGAAGCACAGTTCAGAAAAGCGCTTCGTGAAGAAAAATTTAAGGGATTGGATAATACCAGGCCGTTATTGCCACCTATGCCATGGCCCAATTTTGGGCAGTTAACCGACGCTGATATTAAAGCGGTGTTTACTTTTTACAGTCTGCGAACCCTGTACAAAATGTTGTGCCGGCGCCGCAGCAATGGGCTGCTGTAAAATAATTGTTGATACAATTCATACCGCTTTTTACTCAATTCATACACCCTGATTTTCCCTTCATTTTGCAGAAACAGGTGAAACCGGGAAAAGTTGGTAATTTGTAAAAACAATATGAGGATCCGATTACCACAATATACAACCAGGGATTACAGTGTAATGTTTTGGATAACCGTTCCTTTTATATGCATTGTAAACAGTGTCATTTTTGGCAGCCGGTTCTTTTCAGAATGGAAAGTGTTTGTAGTAGCAACAATAATAGGCTGTGTAGGGATGTGCATTGATTTTATATTATGCGGTTTTGTAGCGGTAGCTTTAAAAAAACGCCTGCCGGCAGAATGGCAGGTAACTAAAAGGCTAACCCTCATGATCCTTGTTTTTTGGCTGCTTACGGTACTTTTTTTGTATACGCTTTTCAGATTGTACGAAAAAATAGACCTGCTGGACTATACTTTTAGCGAGCGGGCTTTTGTATGGAGCTGTATTGGTTTGGGTATCATTAATGTTTTCCTCACTTTTTTAATGGAAGGAGTGGCACGGTATGATAGCTGGAAGGAAAGTATGGAGGAAACGGAAAAGCTGTCGAAAGCATATACCCAGAGCAGGTTACTGGGTTTAAAGAGCCAGGTTAATCCCCATTTTTTGTTCAACAGCCTTAATTCCCTTTCGAGCCTGATTAGTGAAGACGGGGAAGCCGCGGAAAAATTCCTTGATGAAATGAGCAAGGTATACCGGTATATGCTGCGTAATGAAGATGATCAGTTGGTAACATTGGAAGCGGAGCTGAAGTTTGTTGAATCGTATTATTTTTTTTTGCGTGCGCGGTATGGCAGCGCTTTGCAGTTAACAACAAACATTGAAGAAGCGGATACGTTAAAATGCCTGCCCCCGCTTACCCTGCAGGTAATCATTGAAACTGCATTTACCCAGAATACAGTAAGCAAAAATGCCCCGCTTCGGATTGCTATCCGGTCAGCGGGGGAGAATATGCTTGAGATTAAAAACAATATTCAGCCAAAAACGATAACGGAGGAAATGAATTATGAAGCGGGGCTTGATAACCTGGTAAACAAGTACCGTTTGCTGGTTCAGCTTCCTGTAACCATTGAAGATACCGTTGCGGAGCGGAGCATCAAACTACCCCTGATCATCAAAAAAACGGTGATTTCCGGCGGCTTTGTTACCGAATATACAGCTATGAAAGAACGGAATAAGC
>NZ_DAOMQT010000069.1:0-19328 GCF_035445465.1 Agriterribacter sp. | reverse complement strand
AATTTGCCTCATCATAAGTGACTGTTTTTTGTCAACCTATTTTAGGCATGCACAATTTGTAACTTGCAACCTGTACCCTGAAACCTGAAACTCGAAACCTGAAACTCAATGAAACATATAGTTGTTATTGGCGGCGGCATCATAGGCTTAAGCTCTGCCTATTACCTGCAACAGTCTGGTCATACTGTTACCGTTATAGACAAAAATGATTTTTCCGATAATTGTTCCTACGGCAATGCAGGCTATGTTTGCCCCAGTCATTTTGTTCCCCTTGCCGCTCCCGGTATAGTATGGAGGGGTTTAAAATGGATGTTTAATGCGCAAAGCCCGTTTTATATTCAACCTGCCTTAAACCGTTCATTGGCTGACTGGGGGCTCAGGTTTGCCCGCAGCGCCAATGCACGGCATGTAAAAAATTCGGCTATCCCTTTACGTGATATTGCTTTGCTGAGCCAGGGCGAATATGAAAGCTGGGCGGCCATCCCCGGATTTAATTTTGCCTATGAACATAAAGGTCTGCTGGAAATATTTCAAACCCGGGCCGTGGCAGCACACGCCAGTCATACCATAGAACAGGCAAAATCGCTGGGGCTGGAGGCTTCCTTACTGGATGCAGACGCGCTACAACGACTGGAACCCCATACAAGGATCAATGCACTCGGCGCTGTTTTGTTTAAGTGCGATGCGCACCTCTATCCCAATAAATTAATGCAGGGACTGCTTTCCCTGCTCAGGCAAAACGGGGTGAAGCTGGTAAGCGGAACGCCGGTAACCGGCTTTGAAAAAAACGGAACAATAATCAAAAAAGTAATTACACCGGCTGCAGATTTCGATGCCGGCGCGGTGGTGATCGCTACCGGGGCATGGAGCCGCGGGATAGCCGCCATGGTAAATACTAAAATTCCGCTCATGCCAGGACGGGGTTACTCGGTAACTTTAGAAGATGCTCCCTACCGGCTCCATCACCCGGCTGTGCTGGCAGAAGGCCGGGTAGCCATTACTCCCATGGACGGCAACAAGATCCGCTTTGGAGGAACGATGGAAGTGGTATCTACAACTACCCCGCCCCGTTACCAGAGAGTGCAGGGAATTTTAAACGCCGTGAAAAGCTTTTTCCCCGAATTTGATGTTCCCATGCCTGCACAGGATCAGCTATGGTATGGTTACCGTCCGTGTTCAGCCGATGGGTTGCCTTATATAGGAAAAATAAAAAGCTACAGCAACGTGGTGATTGCTACCGGTCATGCCATGCTGGGATTAAGCCTGGGTGCAGGCACCGGAAAATTGGTAAGCGAAATAATAAATGAAGAAAAGAGCAGCATTAACCTGGCGCCCTTTGCTGTGGAAAGATTCGGGTAACGCTACTCTTACTGCTTCAGCATGGGAAACAGCCTTCTTATCTCTTCATCAGAAGGCTGGGGTTCCTATTTGCAAATTTCGAATACTTCGGCATGCTTTATTACCGAAGCCTTTCCGTAAAATTTTTCGGCACTTCCTTCTGTTCGGGAATAACAGGTAGAGCAGAACGCAGTCCGAGCTGTTTTTTCTTTCATCAGCGCCCCCAAGAACTTTATATGGTATTAACATTTTCATTCAAATTGTTAACATCTGCCTAACCACCCTGTTGGATTGTTATTATGGCAAGAAGATTGTGTTATTATTACATTAACCGTAGTGAGATGAGGGAAAAAACACATATATCCGGTATGAAAACGGTGCTGAAGGTAGACCACAAATTGGAAACAGTGAAAGACACCATAGGAGCATTATTAGATAAAGGGAAAGGCTATCCTGAATCGTACTATAAGAATATATCAGCAAATTCATTTCTTTTTGGCTGGATAAAATCATTTTGCATTGTAATCATATCCGTAAAACTCATTCCGGACCAGAAAGATGGCACCATCATTAATATTGAAGCAACAAAGCCCGAACATGGTGCCGCCACCACCAATAATATACAGGATGCTTTTTATGATTTCTTAGGCCTCATGAAAAAGACCTTCCCTCATGAACCCTCACAGGCGCTGTTGTGGAAAAAAGAAAATGATAATAGCGGTGGTATATGGACATTCCTGTTTATAATACTGCTTGCCGCTTTTTTAAGCTGGTTTTATTTTTTTGGAAAATAAATCCGGGCTTTGGTACTTTTCTGTTATGCGTATTCTGGCTAATTTCCTTTACACCTGTCATCGCCTGAAATAAGGCGTATGCCCGTCGGAAAAGTCCTTATCTGTTTTTTGCCATAAATTGACCAGGTCTTTATTGGTTTCATACAGGCTTTTGTTGGCTGCGTTAAACCTGTTTACGCCGGCATTCATTTCCTCTACCGCTTTGTTGTACTGGTCCACATCCTGCTTTTTGCGCTCCCGTTCCGGCCTGGCATCAAAGGATTTCTTTACTTTTTCAAAATTTTCAGATGCAAGAATAAAAGTGATGATTCCCGGCACTTCCTTATCTGCCACCAGCCTGTAACGGTTTAGTATTTGCTTGCAGGTATTCACCAGCGATGCGTCGCCATCAAAGCCTTTCAGTGTGCCAAGCGAAGTCAGCCCCTCGTCTGCATAGGTCATCACTGCGTTACGCGCCTGCTCAATATCATTTACTTTACTACTTTGTATCGTCTTATTCATTTCATTCCACTGCCAGTTACATTTAAAGAAAAGCAGGTATATGCCATTCCGGTATTTAATAACATCGGCAGCCTTATTCATTTTTTCACTCATCGCCGAAGCTTCTTCCAAAAGCCTTATATTATACTTCTCCGCAAACTTTTTCGAGGCGTCATTCCGCTTTGCCTGGGCATCGTTTAATTTTTCGCTTGTTTTTTCCTGCAACAGCAAATAGGCCTGCATTTCGTTGAACGATTGCTCGGCGATCTCTTCTATATTCACGATTTTTACATAATCTTCATTAAAAACATGATACAGCAGATCAAGATAATCAATGCTGCTTTGCCGTAATTCCTTTTCACCTTTATATAAAGGAATACCTCTTAGATTGTTACGGCTGTTAATAATACCATCGAGCAACTGCTGCCGCATCCTTTCTACTTTTTTTATCCGTCCGCTGTGCGCAGCCGCGCTTACATAGGCCAGGTACTTCTGATTGGCTTCCTGCTCCGCTTTGTCAATCTGCTCCATATAATCCACAGGACTTTGCTCCTGAGCACAAACAAAAGATCCAATGGCAAATGGGAGCAAAAAGGATAACAAAAGGGTTGTGGTTATTTTTATCATATTTCAGGGTTTTGCATTGTATAGCTTTGAAACTAAAGGGAAATCATTTAGCACCGCTTATCCCGGGATCATTTTCACCAGCAACAGATAACAAATACCGATATAAGCATCACTGGCAAGGGAAGCCCTTGTTTCATTATCCATCTCGGTAAGCCATTCACTTGTTTTAAGCCGCTCCGTACGCATAACATGGTTGGCTACCGTAAAAAAAGCATGCGGCCGGTATGCTTCTAAAGTATCCAGCCAGCTTTGGCGTTCTTTTTTATATCGCAGCATGTCTTCCATTTTTAATGAAATTTCGCTTTGCTGCATTAAGCCTTTGATCTGCAGTTCATAGTTTTTAAGCATTTTAAAATAGGAGCTGGTATCCGTAACCGTTTGAGCAATGGCTTTTAATTCCTCCTTACGAACAGGGGGGTACGGCTTATAATATTTGTTGGATTCAACTGGTGCAAGCCTGAATGCAAACTTTTCGTCTTTTTCTTTGGTTCCAACGGTTTGTAACAGATCAGGCAAAATAATATCGGGGATAACGCCCTCCTGCTGTGCGGTAGTTCCGTTAACACGGTACAGCGCCGAACCGGTTATTTTTATAAAATGTTCCGCATTGCTGCTGTGCAGCGTTTCAGTTGTTACAGTAGTATCAAGCGGGAAAACGACCTGCCCGGTTGCCTTTCCGTAGGTTGGCGTTCCGGCAATTACAGCACGGTTATAATCCTGCAGGGCGGCAGAAAACAATTCGGAAGCCGATGCGCTGTACCCGTTAACCATAATCAGTAATGGTCCACTAAATATGCTTCCCGCATTTACATCTTTAAGCGTTAATACTTTCTGCTCTTTTTGTTTATACTGGGCAACAGGTCCGCCATCAATAAATATCCCCGAAAGCTCAACAGCTTCTTTCACTGACCCTCCCCCATTGTAGCGGATATCTATGATCAGCCCTTCAATGTTTTCTTTTTTCAGCTTAATAATTTCTTTTGCTACATCATTTGCGCAGCCGTAAATGCCCGTTTGCGTATCTTCCCAGTCAATGTAAAAATCCGGAATAGCAATATAGCCAACATTTTTTTCACCTTTCAAAATATAACCCTGTACTTTATTCTCTTCGTCTTCTTCCGTTGAAAACCTTTCTTTATAAAGCGTTACCTGCTTTGTAATGCCATCCGGCTTTTTTACCGTAAGTAATATTTTATCTGATTTTGTTTCATTAAACAGGCTGTCTAATTTTTTATAGCCGGAGCCTTTCACATCCATGGCCGGCTTTCCGGTTTCCTGCCATGTCATAAGCTTATCGCCGGCATTGAGGATACCGCTTTTGAAGGCGGAACTGCCGGGCTGCAGGTTAGCTATGATGATATCACCGGCTTCATTTTGGTCCAGCGCAATACCAAACCGGAGCGGCTTTTGGCCCAGGTCTTCATCAAAGGCTTCTTTTTCTTGTGCAGGCATAAAAGTGGTATGCGGATCATAACAATGCGCCAGCGCTTTGCAGAATAAATCGCCCAGTACAGCCCCGGCCTTTTCAGGTTCTGCCAGCTCAGCATATCCTTTTTGAAAAGCAGCGTATGCTTCTTTGCGAAGCCCGGCTTCACAGCTATCAACGAATTGCTTTTGCAATGCAGGGCTTTTCCCTTCAAACTGCGCGCTCATTTCCGTTATCGCTTCCAGCATCTGCCACTTCGTATGCTTATACAGTTTATTTTGCCTGCTGCCGGTATTGATTATATAAGCGGTATCTTCCGCTAACGCATATTTTTCCGCTATTGAAAAATCAAATGCCTGTTTACTGATCGTCTGCAGCAGGGAATCATTTTGCCGCATTCCTTTCTGCCAGGCAACAGTAGCTTTTTTAAGAAATGCAGTTCCCCGGTGCATAATTTCTTCATCAAGCATATTCCGGTAAACGCCAAGATCATTGATATCACTTACAGAGAAGATAAGCCTGTCGGGGTCGGCCGCTTTTATGAACTGGCTGAACAGGTCGTTACTAAGCCCATCATCCAGGGGACGGGGCTGAAGATGAAATTTTTCCACCATTCTTGCAATAAGGAACGCGTTGTGCATAGATTTGGAAAAATCCTGGGCAATGGTTGTAAGGGCTGAAACAAAAAAGAGTACCAGAAGGAGGCCGGGTTTCATAAGCCATATTTTGGGTAGAGAAAGTTAATTATTTTTATTTTACCAATACAAATTAATTGTTCTTTGCCGGGGTACATATGCTAATAACGTCTTTCTGCTGGCATAAATTATCATAGCTTCATTATTCACAGATTTTGCACAACATTCATTTACTCATTCAATTAACATCTCCGTTGCCGTTAGAGCGATCGCAGGGCTGGCTCCTGTTTTATTTGCGCTAAAGCCGAATCATTATTGCCTTGTGGGGGTAGCAAATTAAACCTGGCCGGTTATACCAGTAACCGTACGCGCTTTATTATATGCATTTAAAAACTTGATATTATGAATGAAATATTGCTTGTTGTGCTCATTGCATTTACGCTGATCACTTTTTTTACTTTGAACAAAAAAATAGGAGCTGCCACTTCTATAGAACAACAAATTTTACAACAGGAATATGCCCATCCTCCGGTAAGCGGTATAACCAGAGTGATTTACCAGGGCATGATCAAAGAAGCGGAATTCAATTATGGCAGGGTATGGTCGGCTACGGCTATTACCGGTATGGTTCCGGAAATACCAAACCGGCAAAACGAAATTACTGTTGTTTACCATCAGCCTGGCAACAGATCAAAGCAATATCCCTGTTACCCGGAACCGGTATACGGCAAAGTGGCCGACACCGTAACCGATGCCATTGCCCTTTTGCCGGGTGAGGCGGTATGTGTCATGTCATCCATCAGCGACTTTCAATACCGTCATGTTCTCGCTGCGCTTGATGATGATATGGAATAAAAAGGCGCCTTTACGGCGCCAAATAACGGGTGGTTTATCAATCAGGAATGTTTTTAAACCTACTTATTCACTATCCTTTTTTTACTTCTCTTACCGTGGTATTACCGCCTCCTTCCAGGGTAAGATTTACGGGTTTATTGGTTTGCCAGTTACCCCTGCTGAAGTCGGGTACGTCTACCGTTTTTGAATTTTTGGCTACCGACTTTTCACTGAGCGGCCCTATAACGCTCCACAGAACGCCATCATATACATCCTGATCTAACGGAAGTCCATTGCGCAGGCAATCAATCAAACGCCAGTCCATCATAAAGTCCATACCGCCATGGCCACCTACTTTTTTGGCAATATCACCAACATGCCGCACAATTTCGGGCGTATATTTATCGTATAATGCTGTTAGCTCTTCCGGCTTGATCCATTCATGCCCAAAAGCAATCCTTTCAGGCTCAGGATATTTTTGCGCAACGCCCTTCGTGCCACTTATTAAGTGAAGGCGCGAATACGGCCGGGGTGAAGTAACATCATGCTGCAGCATAATGGTCTTTCCCTTATAGGTTCGGATAATGCTGGTATTCATATTGCCGCGGTAGGGCTTACCCACAAATTGGTTATAAAGAGAAGGATCTTCCACCGCTTTTTCCCTTGCTGTTGCATTCATCATAAAGTCGTTCGATGACATGGAAACCATATGATCCATCTTATCGCCCCTGTTAATATCAAGGCACTGTGCAATGGGTCCTAATCCGTGCGTAGGATACAGGTTGCCGTTCCGGGATTCGTTTTCCCTTAAACGCCACATTCTGGAATAACTGGTTTTTCCGAAATTGGAATCCAGCAAGTCATGTATGTATGCGCCTTCGGCATGTATGAGTTCACCAAACAAACCATTACGCGCCATATTTAAAGTAAGCAGTTCAAAAAAATCATAGCAGGTGTTCTCCAGCATCATGCAATGCTTTTTTGTTTTTTCCGATGTTTCCACTAACTGCCAGCATTCATCAACAGTAACGGCAATGGGCACCTCCGATGCGGCATGTTTTCCGTTTTTCATGGCATATACCGCCATTGGTGTATGCAGTTGCCAGGGCGTGCAGATATATACCAAATCAATATCCCCGCTTTCACACAATGCTTTCCAGCCTTCTTCTCCCGTATATTCTTTAGCTTTTAACAACCCTTTATCCGTAAGTGTTTTTTGTGCCAGAGGAATTCTTTCGGGGCGGTTGTCGCACAGGGCAACAATTTCAGCGCTTTCAATAAAAGATAAGCGGCCAACGGCCCCGGAACCCCTGTTTCCCAGCCCGATAATACCAATACGCACTTTATCTATCTTAGGTGCAGCGTAGCCACACATATTAAACCTGGCTTTCCCGGCAGCAAACGATAATACGTCTTCATCAGTTGAAAGGTCTTTCCCGAGTACCGGTAACCCGGCAGCAATCGCTCCTGTACCTAAAGTAACGTTGCGTAAAAAACTTCTGCGGTTGGATGTCATAAAGCAAAAATTAAATGATTGAAATGATGAAACGCTAATATCCCCAATTTGCACGAATAAAAGCTATTATCATAAAATAAGCACAATCGTTTGCTTTGCAAAACTATTGTTCAGCGGAGGATTTATTACCTTTCAGGCTCAAAAAGCACAGGATGAGCAGCAAGGTTGCTTTGCCTGCTGCTTTTCATGCACAACTTTCATTATGATGTATCTGCTCGAAGTAATTGCTTTTACTATAGAATCTGTTTTACTGGCGCAACAATCAGGTGCGCACCGCATTGAGCTATGCGATAATCCGGCAGAAGGCGGTACTACTCCCGGCTACGGTATGATTAAAACCGCAAGGGAAAGATCATCGCTCCTGCTTTATCCTATCATTCGTCCGCGTGGCGGAGATTTTTTATACAGCAGCGAGGAATTTGAGATCATGAAAAGAGATGTATTGCTTTGTAAAGAGCTGGGCTGCGACGGCGTGGTAATCGGCTTATTACAGTCTGATGGAAGCATTGATAAAAAGCGTACCGCGATACTGGCAGAAACCGCTTATCCGCTTGGCGTAACCTTTCACCGGGCATTTGATCGTGTTGCCAACCCTTTTGAAGCGCTGGAAGATGTAATAGCCTGCGGATGTGAAAGGATCCTCACCAGCGGATTGAAACCTGCAGCACCGGAAGGAGCGGAAACCATTGCGCATCTTGTAAGGCAGGCTAATGAACGCATCATCATTATGCCGGGGTCGGGGGTAAGGTCCGATAATATTGCCGCGCTGGCCAAACAAACACTGGCTACGGAATTTCATTCTTCAGCCAGGCAAATGGTAAATTCCAGCATGGATTATTTGAATAACAGCATGAATGAAACCCTGCAAACCGTTCAATTAAACATAGCGGAAGTGAAGGCAATGAAAGTGGCTTTAGAGCGCTTGTTAATTTGAGATAGGAGAGCCGGCAGTCAGGTGTTAGCCGTCAGCTTTCAGCAACTACCAACAATAGCATGAATACCCTTCTTATATTGCCCGTAGCTGATTGCCGACAGCCAGTACCGACTCTTTGTATTCCTTCGCATTTCGGATTTGAGATTTATTTGGTTCTTGTTATTTGCTATTTGGTTCTTTTTCTATCTATCCCAAATCAATTTGCGTATTATCACCAATATTCAATGTACGCGTTTCCCCTTTAATTTCAGTATCACTTCCTACCAGGGAATTATGCAGCACCACGTTACTTAAATTAGCAAAATCACCAATAATGGAATCCTTCACAACGGAGTAGGAAACTTTTGCTTCCTCGCCAATCGCCACATTGGGCCCTATGATGGCATTACTAATTTCACAACCGCTGCCGATACTAACCGGTGGAACTATAATAACATTTTCAAAAGTATGGTTGGGCGATATTCTGCCGCCTAATTTCTTCATCAATGTGGCATTGCTTTCAAGGAGGGTATCTATCTTTCCGCAATCGAACCAGTTCTGCACTTTAAACGATTGAAATACCACCCCACTTTTAATCATACATTCCAGCGCATCGGTAAGGCTATATTCTTTTCCGCTTTGTATGCCCTCCCGGATATTGTTTTCGAGACATGAAAAAAGGAAGCCGGTATCTTTTATTTTATAGATGCCCACCAGCGCCATGTTGGATTTGGGTATTTGCGGCTTCTCCACTACCCTTGTAATAACAGCATTTTCATCAATTTCCGCTACCCCAAAATCGCGCGGATCATCTACTTTTTTTACGCCCAGCATAGAACTACTGTTTCGCAAAATCTCATTGATATCGTATTCGCAGATCGTATCTCCCAATACAATAAACACTTCATCTTTTTCTACCACGTCTTTGGTAAGATAAATGGCATGTCCCAAACCATGTCTCTCATTTTGCAATATAAAATGACAGAGCAGGTGCGGATAATGTTGTTTTACATAATCCTGTATCTTATCACCGAGATAGCCAATAATAAAAACAAATTCTTTAATGCCCGCTTCAGCCAGTTGATCCACAATAATGCTCAGTAATGTTTTTCCGGCAAGCGGGATCAGCGCTTTGGGTTGAGTATATGTATGCGGTCGCAGCCTTGTACCTGCCCCGGCTACGGGTATAATTGCTTTCATGTGTTATCTGATGCTTTGAAAAGGTGAAAATAGTGAAATTCAAGATTGTTGCGTTATTTTTGCGCCATGCAAAAAGATACATTGATATTTGACCTCATTAACAAAGAGCTGGAACGCCAGCGTAAAGGCATAGAATTAATCGCATCCGAAAATTTTACTTCCCTGCAGGTAATGCAGGCTATGGGCACAGTGGCCACCAATAAATATGCAGAAGGGTACCCCGGCAAACGCTTTTACGGCGGCTGTGAAGTGATAGACGAAATTGAAACTATAGCTATAAACCGGTTGAAGCAGATTTTTAATGCCAGTTGGGCAAATGTGCAACCCCATAGCGGCGCGCAGGCCAATACGGCAGTATTTTTAGCCTGCCTGAAGCCGGGTGATAAAATCCTGGGGCTGAACCTGAGCATGGGCGGCCATCTTACCCACGGCAGCCCCGCCAATTTCAGCGGCAAAAACTATCAGGCCCTGTTTTATGGTGTAAAAAAAGACACGGGTATTGTAGATTACGACCAACTGGAAGCTACCGCCCTGGCCGAAAAACCTAAAATGATCATTTGCGGCGCATCGGCATATAGCCGCGACTGGGATTATAAACGTATCCGTGAAGTAGCTGATAAAATTGGCGCCATAGTGCTGGCAGATATTGCACACCCGGCAGGTATGATCGCCAAAGGATTATTAAACGATCCCTTTGAGCATTGCCATATTGTAAGTTCTACCACGCATAAAACATTGCGGGGACCAAGAGGCGGTATCATTATGCTGCGTCATGATTTCGACAATCCGTTTGGTGTAAAAGATCCCAAGGGCAACATACGCCCCATGAGCGCGCTGCTCGACCTGGCCGTTTTCCCGGGCACCCAGGGCGGCCCATTAGAACATATCATAGCAGCCAAAGCGGTTTCCTTTGGAGAAATACTTACAGATGAATATACCACCTACGCGCGGCAGGTAATAAGCAATGCCCAGGCTATGTCGAAGGCTTTTGTAAAACGCGGGTATAACCTTATCAGCAACGGAACCGATAACCATTTAATGCTGATTGATTTAAGAAATAAGAACTTAACCGGCAAAAAAGCACAGGAAACATTAGATAAGGCTCATATTACCCTAAACAAAAACGCCGTGCCTTTTGATGATAAAAGTCCGTTTGTAACTTCAGGCATACGGGTAGGTGTACCTGCAGTTACCACCCGCGGGCTAAAAGAGGAACATATGGAACCCATTGTGGAAATGATTGATACCGTGCTGAAGGATACCGAAAATGAGCAGCAGATAAAAGCGGTGCAGCAGCAGGTGCACCTGTTCATGCAGCAGTTCCCGCTATATCCCGAACTAATGTTAAGTTAACCATAATATTATAACTGACCCGTATGTTACAACGCATGCAAACCATCTGGCTGTTACTGGCCGCTGTTTTCTCCTTTTTTACACTTCGCTTTCCCGTTTATAACGGCAATAAGCTGGTGAACGGCATGAGCGAATACAATATGCTGAGCGCTACCAGCAGCTTGTTCCTGATCATTCTCGCTGTTGCTGCCGGATTGATAGCGCTGATCGCCGTGTTTTTATATAAGAACAGGCCCATGCAGCAAAAACTATGCTTTGCGGGTTTGTTGCTTTTTATTATCTCCGGCGTACTGTATTATATGCAGATCAAATCTTTTACGGAAGGCGCATTTAGCCTGTGGGCTGTTTTTTATTTTCTGATACCGGTATGTTTTATACTGGCAATGAGAGGCATATACCGCGATCAGAAATTAGTAAAAAGCATTGACCGGTTACGCTGATGCAGGGATACTTTACAGTATAATCTATCTATTTGTGAAATTTTTCCGCTATGCTTAATGACGGGCTTTTGCGGGCTTAGCTAATTTCCTTTTAGCTTTGTGCTTTCCTGGTAAGTAAGCTCACGGTATCCGCTAACAGGAGCACTGAACTTTTGAATGGGAACAGGATCAAAAGTGATTTTAGACGCGGTATATTTTACTTTCAGGTTACCAACAGAAGATTCATATTCGAGAGGAAGACCAGGTAAGCTTTTGAACTGGTAATCATAATCCTTATTTTCTGTTACCAGCTCCTTTGTATAAAAAACGGTAAAGCTGGTTCCGTCCTTTAATTTAGCTACCGCCTTCTGACAGGCGTATCCCGCAATATTTTTAGTTTCATTTTGAGGGGTAAAGGTTATACCTGCGTATTTCTTATTCAGATCAGCCCAGTCTTCCCTGGCCATATGAATAAGCAATTTTTGATTGCCATATTCTTTAAGCACTACACCGGTATTACTTTTAGCATCCTGCAGGGTAATAGTAGAGCCGAGGGGACTGATCATTTCTATACGGCTTTGACTGCCTTTTAAAAACAGGATTGTAGTAACGCCATCAAACATATCGGCCAGTTGGGGCTCTTTACTGCCGGTTTGAACCGTTATATCATATACAATCGTTCCTTCTGAAAGTATTTTTTGAGCCGGGACTACATTACTGATTATCAAAGCCGTTGCTATAAAAAGCAGGTATCTGAACATATGCTCTTGATTAAGGGTTACATAGGTAAAGATAGGAAAATGCAGGGCAAGGTTGTATTGCCGCGTTAATAAACAGATATGTTAAAAAAAGAACATTACAACAATAAAACTAACCGGTGTTATTCACCTCCCCTTACCGCCGCCCTGCGGCTTACTTTTTGTTTGTTGTAACTTTTTTTGTGTTTCCTGCATTTGTTCGAGCCGCTCCTGCCACTTGCTCTTTACTTTAGGCTTCTTCTTATTGAGCTCCAGCTTGGCTAATATCTTATCATGATCAATGATAAAATTCTGGATCACATACTGCAGGATGAGCGTAATAACGTTGGATACCGTATAATACCAGGTAAGCGCAGAGGGTAATCCGTTAAATATACCCAGCAACATTACCGGGAAAAAATACGGCATATACTTCATCATAGGGTTATCCATATTAGGCGTTTGCGCCATGCTGTATATGGATATCAAAAGGCTGGTTACGGTAGCCAGGATCGTAAATAAGCTGATATGATTACCATAAAACGGAATATTGAACCCGAATGTAAGGATGGAATCATAAGAAGAGAGATCAGTGGCCCATAAGAAATGCTGCCCCCGGAGCTCAATGGTAGCGTTAAAAAAGCTATACAACGAAAAGAATATAGGGATCTGCAGCAAGGCGGGTATACAGCCTCCAAGAGGATTAACCCCGGCGCTCCTGTATACTTTCATTTGTTCCATAGCATAAGCCTGCTGATCATCTTTAAGCTTGGCTTTTAAAATATCCAGCTCCGGACGAAGGGCTTTCATTTTGGCGCCACTGAGGTAACTGGTGTATACTAAGGGGGAAGTAAGTAAGCGAATGAATATCGTAAGTAACGCAATTACCATCCCATAGCTTCCTACGAATCCCTTGAAGAAATCAAAAACCGGCATTACCAGCCATTTATTAATATACTTAACAAAGGCATAAATACCCTGTCCGAGGTTAATTACGTCCTGAAGCCCGATATCGTAGCTCTTCAGAATATCATAATCATTTGGCCCGTAATATATCTGCAGCGGAACAACAGCCGTATTGCCGGCGGGAAGCATAAGCTTAAGATTAGCGGAAGCAGCAGTTATTATTCCTGTAGAATCGTGGCTTTCGGAGCAATGAATATTACCTGAGCTAAAATTATTTTTGGCAATGAGCGTAGTATTAAAGAACTTTTGCTTCACGCTGAGCCAGTGTACCGGGCTTTCGAATTGCTTTTCCGATGAACGTCCCAGCGTAAAATAGTCATATTCGTTTTTTGTCCAGAACCCTACCTGTGTTTCTCTTTTTTCGGTTATAATATCTTTTTCATGCTGCTTTACTTCATTCTGCCATAACAGATTAATGCTGTTTTGTGTAAGCAAGCTGTTTACCCCGTCAATTTCAATGCTCCAGTCAACCATGTATTGATCCTTACGCAGCGTAAACCGGTGAATGAGCCCCTGTCCTGAAGAATCCTTTAGCTGGTAGGTTATGGTTTGACTGCCATCTGCATTTTGGGTTACTGCTCCACCGTCAAAAAACAAATCGCTGATCTGTATGGAACGGTTGGCGGCCGTATTTACGGGGTAACTGAGCTTATCGAACCCCTCCTCAACCAATTTAACAGCCTGGCTATCTATGGATTTGTAGTGCTTTAATTGTACCCGTTTAGGCTGTGCTCCTTTATTGGTAAAAGTAATCTTCAATACATCGTTTTCTAATACCGTTTCATTTTCACCGGCGTTTACAGCCGTTACAAACTGGCCTGCTGCGGCCACTCTGCTTTGAGTTGCCAGGTGAACGGAATCGGCACGAACCACACTGCTGTCTACCTTGGGCTGAAGCATTGCCAGCGAATCCTGTATATGCCTTTGTTGCTTTTCTACATCAAGTTGTCCCTGACGGGTAAAATAAAAAAAACCCAGAAACATCACAGCCAGCAATACAAAACCAAGAATCGCATTTTTATCAAATTGCATATTACCTTAAAATTTGAGTGGGCAAAGGTAACATCTTTGAATAAACTTTAAGGATGTAAACCAAATTGTTTCGGTAAGCAACAAAATCAAGCCGGTTATATCATTTCGCTCTGTAAGGATGGCTTTTTGCTGGTGTTTTTTTCTTCAGCGAAATCTTTGGCGGCATTAACAAAGCTTACGAATAAAGGATGGGGGTTTTCCACCGTACTTTTTAATTCGGGGTGATACTGTACGCCTATAAAATAAGGATGATTGGACAGTTCAATGATTTCAACCAACCCGCTTTCGGTATTTTTTCCGCTGGCTATCATACCGTTTTCTTCAAAAGCAGATAAATAGGCGTTGTTAAATTCCCAGCGATGACGGTGCCTTTCGCTGATAGTAGCCTTACCATATATTTGCCGTGCACGGCTCCCTTCTTTCAAATCGCAGGGGTAAGCGCCCAGGCGCATGGTGCCTCCTTTGGCGGTAACTTTCTTCTGCTCTTCCATTAAATCAATTACTGCATGGGTTGTGTCGGCGTTCATTTCAGTAGAGTGCGCATCTTTAAGATGTAAAACATTCCTGGCAAATTCAATAACCGACATTTGCATGCCAAGGCAGATGCCTAAAAACGGCAATCCATTTTCCCTTGCATATTTAACAGCCAGTATTTTCCCCTCTATACCACGCAAACCAAAGCCCGGGGCAACAAGTAATCCATCAAGGTTACTGAGCTTTTCGTTAACATTTTCCCCGCTGATGAACTCGCTGTGTATATTAATCACATTTACGCTACACTCATTTACCGCGCCTGCATGTACAAAAGCTTCCAATATAGATTTGTATGCATCCTGCAGCTCTATATATTTACCTATTAAACCAATATTTACCTTGCTCTTGGGGTATTTCAGCTTATCCAGAAATTCTTTCCATTTGCCCAATTCGGGTTCATTGTAATTTTGAATAGCCAGTTTTTTCAGACATATCTGGTCAAGCTTTTCGCGCATCATGGTTAAAGGCACTTCATAAATAGTAGATGCATCGGCCGATTCAATTACCGCATCCAGCTTTACATTGCAGAATAAAGCGATTTTCCTCCGTATTTCAGGAGTTAAGGGTCTTTCGGTACGACATACAATGATATCGGGGTTAACACCTTCCTGGCTTAAAAGCTTTACGCTGTGCTGTGTTGGTTTTGTTTTTAATTCCTTTGCTGCTTTTAAGTAAGGTATCAGGGTAAGGTGTACCACCAGGCAATCTTCATCCGGCAATTCCCATTGCAACTGGCGAACCGCCTCAATAAAGGGCAGGCTTTCAATATCTCCCACCGTTCCGCCCAATTCCGTTATTACAATATCAAATCCGCCCTTTCCGAGTAACAGCATCCTTCGTTTTATTTCATCTGTAATATGCGGAATAACCTGAACGGTTTTACCCAGATAAGCGCCTTCTCTTTCTTTGTTAATTACAGTTTGGTATATGCGGCCGGTAGTTACATTATTAGCCTGGGAGGTAAAAATATTCAGGAAACGTTCATAATGCCCCAAATCCAGGTCCGTTTCAGCTCCATCTTCCGTAACATAACACTCTCCATGTTCATAAGGATTTAAGGTACCAGGATCAACATTAATATAGGGGTCAAATTTTTGTATGGTTACTTTTAAGCCACGTGCCTGCAGCAGCTTTGCTAAAGAAGCAGAAATGATACCCTTACCCAAAGAAGAAGTTACGCCACCGGTAACAAAAATGTACTTGGCCATGTCTTAAATAAATTAATAATGTATAGATCTTATTTTAGAATATGATTGCGCTTAATGAAAAGCCAGTCTATTGCGACCTGCAAAAATGGAAGAAATATATTCGGAGGTCATGCAAAGTTACAGTTTTTTATTCCGACATAAGAAGCCGCATGACCCGGAATGTGGAAAAATTTATATTCCGGTGTATAATTTCATAAAAAAACCTCCGGTGAAGGAGGTGGGATTAAGATTAAAGAGAATTTAATGGGTTCAATCTTTAATCAGCTCTATTGAAAATTGCTTATAAGCGTTATATACTAATTTACAGGTATAAAAGCCGGAATAAACGGGAGTAGTACTTTCGGCAGTTAATGATTCCTGCCTTCCGCTTGTTTCTACTATAAATGCAGGGTGAGCCGGGAAAGCGGCAAAAGACCGGTAGCCTGTAGTAGCTTTTGGATTCAACATATCAAATATAATGTTGCCACCCGGTGCAGGAATTATCAGTTTCTCTATTTGAAGAGTGGTAGCATTATGTATGCGAACTTCAACACCAGCAGTACCATCTTTCTTGTTGCAGGAAAAAAAAATGCAACAGGTAAGAAGAAGAAAAGTTACCTTTTTCATGATATTGGGTTTTGGAAAAGCCCTTTACGGGGCGCCAATAACCAATATAAGAAAACGATAAGCTATCTGAAATATTGCAATATGGCGGGAAAAATGGGCGATCAGGTATTAGGAGCTATCAGTTGGGTAACTGCTAACGATAAGGCGAAGGCTCCTTCGTTTTTTTGATTTGTGGTTTATGGTTTGTGGTTTATGGTTGCATTTCGCTTCGAATTTCGGATTTCTGGCTTCGGATTTAATTTTCTGTCATTGGCAGTGGAACCGTTAGTACTTTCATTGCGCGGAAAACAGGAAAGCTTCAGTGAAATAAAAAAACCTGCCGGTTAAGCAGGTTCAAAATATATAGCAAAAGTTAAAAGCAAGTGGTGTATCAGGCTAATTTTTCTACCTGCATGTAATTCAATTCTACGGGTGTAGCCCTGCCGAATATCTTTACATTCACTTTTAATTTTTTCTTTTCATCATTTACTTCTTCAATTACACCGTTAAAATCGTTGAAAGGGCCATCAATGATTTTGATGGTTTCACCTATAATAAAAGGTTCGCTCATGGTTACCCCGCCATCGCTCATTTCATCTACTTTACCCAGCATTTTATTAACTTCAACTTTACGCAGGGCAATGGGATTTTCCTTTCCCAGGAAATGAATAACACTATTGGTATTTTTAATGGTGGAGATGATTTCGTCACTGAGTTTACCCGGTTCTACCTCAATCATCACATACCCGGGATAGAAATTTCTTTCCCGCATCACTTTCTTCCCGTTCTGCACCTTATATACTTTTTCTACAGGAAGAAAAACCTGCTTCACCACCTTACCCCAGTCGCTGCGTGCAATTTCCTTATCAAGGTATTCTTTTACCTTTCTTTCCTTACCACTCACTACGCGCAGCACGTACCATTTGGTTTCCTGTTCATTAACTACTTCTTCCATTATTATTTAAATAAGGAGTAAACAAATTTTAATATCGAATTGCTGAAAAAATCCATAACCCATACCAGTGCTGTTATAATTACAGTAGCAACCAAAACGATAGTGGTAGACTGTTGTAATTGCAGCCAGGTGGGCCAGGTTACCTTTTCCATCAATTCATGATATGAATCCTTAAAGTATGCACTTATTTTATTCATAATTATTTTTTCAGGCACGGGCACAAGGATTCGAACCCTGATCAAAGGTTTTGGAGACCTCTATTCTACCATTGAACTATGCCCGTAAAGCATTTTAAGAACTTCTTATTTAGAAACAAAGTACCTGGACAGTATCCAGATACTTTGCAAAAGTATACAAACCTTCCCAATTTTTTGGTACTTACCTAAAAGGGGTGGCTATTTTATGATTTCGGTTACCTGACCAGCGCCTACCGTACGCCCGCCTTCACGAATAGCGAATTTAAGCCCTTTTTCCATAGCAATAGGCTGAATCAGCTTAACCGACAGTGATGTATTATCACCGGGCATAACCATTTCAGTTCCTGCCGGTAATTCTACTTCGCCGGTAACATCGGTTGTACGGAAATAGAACTGAGGACGGTATTTATTAAAGAAAGGAGTGTGACGTCCGCCTTCTTCTTTGCTCAGTACGTATACTTCTCCCTTAAATTCTGTGTGGGGAGTGATAGAACCGGGTTTACAAATTACCATGCCTCTGCGGATCTGGTTTTTTTCAATACCACGGAGCAGCAGGCCTGCATTATCACCAGCTTCACCTTCATCTAACAGTTTGCGGAACATTTCCACACCTGTAACTGTAGACGTTAATGGCTTTTCCATTAAACCAACAATTTCAACACCTTCCTGTATCTTAACGCGGCCTCTTTCAATACGGCCGGTAGCAACAGTACCACGACCGGTAATAGAGAACACGTCTTCAACGCTCATCAGGAACGGCAAATCAACAGGACGGGGAGGTAATGGAATATAAGAATCCACCGCATCCATTAATTCATCAATAGCGCCAACCCATTTCTCATCACCCGCCAAAGCGCCTGTAGCGGAACCTTTAATGATGGGCGTATTATCGCCATCGAAACCGTTTTTGGTTAACAGTTCGCGGATTTCCATTTCTACCAGCTCCAGTAATTCCGGATCATCTACAAGATCAACCTTGTTCATAAACACCACCATACGGGGCACACCCACCTGGCGGGCCAACAGAATATGCTCTCTGGTTTGAGGCATCGGGCCATCAGTAGCAGCTACAACCAGGATGGCTCCGTCCATCTGGGCAGCGCCGGTAATCATATTCTTTACATAGTCAGCGTGACCAGGGCAGTCTACGTGCGCATAGTGCCTGTTAGCTGTTTGATACTCAACGTGCGCAGTATTAATGGTGATACCCCTTTCTTTTTCTTCAGGAGCACCATCAATGTCGTCGTATTTTCTTGCTTGCGCCATTCCTTTTTTAGAAAGTACTTCTGTAATGGCAGCAGTAAGCGTTGTTTTACCATGGTCAACGTGACCGATAGTTCCAACGTTAACGTGGGGTTTGTCCCTCTTGAAGGTCTCTTTTGACATCTGTTATCTGTTTTAAAGTTGCGGTTTAAAATTGTAGCTGCATCCCGCAAACATTATATTACAGGCTGCAAACTGATTTGCTTTACTCTATTTTATTTATAAACCCCGGTTAGAGGGAATTATACGTTTAAAAGTTCAGAGCCGTTGATGAGAATTGAACTCACGACCTCTTCCTTACCAAGGAAGTGCTCTA
>NZ_DAOMQT010000068.1:0-19803 GCF_035445465.1 Agriterribacter sp. | reverse complement strand
GCCCGCCGTGGGCGGTGTCTTCACCGCCCACATGAAGCAAAGCAATGCGACAATTTGGAATACACCCCGTTTGCATAATATTTTATATAACACCCGCATAGCTGTTCTGCCGGCTGATGCCCATGATAAAGCCGCAATTGGCAGACGCTACAGAATACAATGATGCATCCCGCCGATCTGCAAAACTGCGGCTTCATTACACGCACCGGCATACATCCACCAGCACAACTGATAAAATATGGGTTCTGTATACGATGGTGCATTTTTTACTTATCCTGCTTCATCTTCCTGCTCTGCTTCCCAATTGATATTATTTTCGGCTATTTCCGTAAGCAACATATCGGCCTGCTTTTCTTCTTCGAGTGTGTCATGTAAAATGCCGGCTACATCTTCCAAGCCCATGGTACGGGCAAGCTGGGTTAAGCCTCCGTAAGCCGCAATTTCATAATGCTCCACTTTTTGAGCCGACATAATAATGCCCACGTCTCTTGTCATGCTTCCATCTTCCGTTTCTTCAATAACACTTTCACCTTCCTTTACCAGTCCTTCCATGGCATCACATTTTTTTGCCTGGGCTTTTTTACCAAGCATTTCAAATACCTGCTCCAGCCGGCCTACATGCTCCTGTGTTTGCCCCAGATGTTCTTCAATGGCATCCTTCAATTGACTGGTGGTAGCTGCTTTCTTCATTTTAGGTAATGCTTTGGTCAAATGCTTTTCAGCCCAGTATATATCTTTAAGCGCATCCATGAAAAAACTTTCTAATTGTTTGTTGCCCATCATAGCTGATGCATTAGCTCCATTGGTTTGGGTTTTACGCCCCGGTGCTTTCTTTGTGTTTGGCATAATTGTATTTTTTAAATTGTAAGGAATAAATAGAATAGATTATCTCAACATGTAAGGTTTACAAATGATATGCCACTGATGTATTGCTATAAAAAACAGCTTCCATGCCCGTGATTGCCGCGGTTCCCTTTTAAGTAAATACAAACACAGTCATTGCATCGCTATAGTAGGAGGAAAATATTACACAGTTTGAGCAATGAGGAAGGCATTTTCTTTTAACGTTGCCTGGTATTGAGCCGTACGAATATTCAGCGGGGAGCATCATTACGGTAAGAAAGAAACCCTGAATGCACGCTAACTTAATTTGCAATCAGCGATATCTTATCTGGCAGTTATTACAAAAAAAGCTTCTTCTATGGGTTTCGCCGCAATGTTTTTTTACGAAAGGAAGATTACAGCGCAAAGGAACTGATATCAATTTTAGCGTTCCCCGAAACGCTTTTTATTTTTTTACCTATAAATTGTTGCACTGCATCTTTCAAAATAACGATACTGGGTCCTTCAGGCATTGTATACTGTTTAATGAGATCCTATTCAAATGACAAGCCAGGGCTAAGCGGTAAGACCAATTGAAGTATAATACTTTTAGTCAGGCATATATCTTGTATATTATATAAGAAACCTGCAAAACAAATTCCATGAATTTATTTCCTGTTCGCCTGAATGAAATAAGCGGCATACTGCTTAAGCGGGGTGAAACCATTGCCGTAGCGGAGAGTGTGACCTCCGGCCTGATGCAGGCGGCTTTCTCGTCAGCCGAAGGAGCCATTTCATGTTACCAGGGTGGAATTACCGTTTATAATCTTGCGCAAAAATACAGGCATCTTGATATAGAACCTATCCATGCGCAGGCATGCAATTGCGTGTCGGAAAAAGTGGCGGCTGAAATGGCTTTGAACGTGTGCAGGCTTTTTTGCAGCAACTGGGGAATTGGTATTACCGGCTATGCCACACCGGTTCCTGAATCCGGTAATGAAGTATTTGCCTGGTATGCTATTGGTTTTAAGGGCGAAATAAAAAAAACGGGAAAGCTAATACCCCATAAAGACGAGCCGTTCAATATCCAGCTATTTTACTGTATTACAGTGTTAAATATTTTACATGAAATTATTGCCTGAACAGTGCAGATTGTAGAATTTATTACCCAATAATATCTTTCCGCTTAATAGCATAACGAGATGGATTTTCCGGCACAATTATTTATACTATATATGCAGAAGTTTCCGGAAAGGGGTGGTCTCGTAAAACAGTTCCTGAGAATATACTCTCATACCTGATCTGGATAATGCCAGCGTAGGAAAAAAAGAAACATCGGAGACTCCGGTTCAACCCGGAGTCTTTTTTTATTGCAATCCGGCCGGGAATTGGTTTGCCGGTAAAGCCTCATTTATCTTCACCCGTCCAATCCGCATCTTTTCAGGAAGGCGTTATTAAATACTTTCCGTTCTGCTATATCCAGCAGGTTATGCCGGCAGTTAATCCAGGTATCAACAGCGGCATCGCCGTACATTCTCCTTATCCGCTGAGGGTTGAGATTGAAATTCATTTTTCCCCAATGCAATGTATAAGGGATATTTTTTGCTTCTAACCTGTTCCAAAGCTTTTGGTAAAAATTCCTGGCAGTTTCCGATTCCACTCCATCCAGCTCCAGTATGCAGGTTTTTTCATACCGTGTAAAACCCAGCAATGCTTTTGTTCCTTTTACATACCGCAAAGCAAGGCCACCCGGAAATGGTGATTGCCTGTTAATAAAAATAACTTCATCCACCACCCTGCTCACATTTTCGGCGGCGATACCTATAGCGGCGCTGATGGCTTTACCCCTGAATTTAGTGTTACTGAAAGTTTCGCCAATTGTTCCAAATGCATCAACAGCCGATTTAAAGGCAAGCGGAAACATAAGATTTACCAACGCCGGAACCAATGCTGCCGACAGATCGGCCGGAAGCCCGTCAATAATAGTTTCTATCACCCCAAGCGTATTGTCGCCATACTGAAATCCATGGTCATCCCTTTCTCTTCTGGGGTAACCAGGCGTATAAGGCATTTTATACATTGTTTTAAGATATACGCCCTTTTCTTTGCTATCTTTTTCAAACCTGTGGGGGTTTATGATCACTTCAAAATGATACAGTTCTTTATCCGGCCCATCCGGTGGATAGGGAAGCTTTAATTCAATTCCGGAGAAATCAAGATGGTCTATGGCCTTAATAAGATCGTCATCATATTTTACTTCATCTGCGCGCTGTTCAGTCAGTAAATAGATCGGATCCGTTTCAATCATAAGACTATGCACAAAACCAAAGCTGCCAAAGCTTACCACTGCCGCATTAAACAGGTCATCGTCTCTGATCAGTTCGGCCCCCATCCATTCAATAAATTCATTGGAGACAACCGGATAAGATGCACTTTCAAGCCAAACATGCCGCGTTGGCGAAACAACGAGATGAATTCCTACTATAGCATCATGTACAGCTCCAACCCTGAATGCCGATCCATGTGTGCCTGTTGCTGTAGCGCCGGCTATGGACTGTCCGTTGCTGGCTCCCGATGCTTTAATAGATCGTTTTGGATTGGCCTCTTTTTCCAGCTTTTCATTCAGATCAAGGATGCTCATTCCGCATTGTACCAAAAAAAGATCGGCAGTGCCCTTTCCTGTATTGATATAATCATCCGCGATAAACTTGCGGGGAATCCAGAAGGATAGCCGCAGCGCTTTGGTATCAACTACTCCCCCATCGCAAACCGCAACGTCCGAAAATGACCAGCCGTTTCCCATAGCGCGCAATGAAATATCATGCTCAATAGCATAACTGATCAGCCATTGAAAATTAGAGGTGGTTTGTTTGTACTGATCTGAAGGCGTGGCGGGGAGGAACGGGATCCTTAATTTAAAGGAAGCTCCTTTTTTAAACCGGTGGGTGAAGTTCTGATGGCCGTTTTCCCAATCGGTAATATCCAGCTTTTCCACGCCATCGGGCAAAATAGTATGGTCGGGCATTGTAAAAAAATTTAAAAGTTTGATCAGGGTCTGCTTCCCAATGAATCCGTTGGGGGACTGTAGGGCGCGCAACACCACTCCACGTGTTGCGGGATAACAATTCCGAGGGTAACGGTGGAAAGAATGGCAAATCCCAGGTTGGTTTTTACCACTACCTTATTAAGGTGGTTAAACCGCGGATCACAGCGGGGGTTGATATCCTTTGGTTGTACCAGGCCCCATGCATAACTCCAGGTTGTTTTTTTGTATACGGTATTGTTGGCAAAAGTATCGCAGTCGTATTGGCTGATCACTTTTGTAGTGCTGCAGCTTTGGGTGATTAGTATAATACCAATCAATATGCTTCCGGTTATCAGGAAGACTCCTTTTATTTTAATCCGATTAGCCATATGCATCTTTTAAAAGTAAAAAAATGCCTGCCTGTTTTTATGGATCAGCGAAAGAACCTGCTGCTGTATGTAGTTTCAAAGATAAAACAACAGGACGAAAACTGCTATAGCCAGGGCTGCATTTACAGGAAGAACATTTAAAAAGAAAAACTGTTACCCTGCCAATGACACATCATGTCTTTTTCAAAGTGCTTAAGCCCGCTTATCATTTACGCCCCTGAATAACGGAAGATCATTTTATCTCAATACTTTTTTGATGGCATTCATAATAACATCTTCCGCTTCGGGAGCTACACCCGAAACAATGCCGCCGGTTTCATAACCACCCTGTGCATAGGAAATTCTGGTGCCAATATATCCCGGTCCGTATTCTCCATAAGCGGCAGTGCAAACCTGATTGCCCGGTTTCATTTGCTGTGCCGCTAACTGGTATTCCACAAACAGCTCTCCGGGCAGGTTCAGCAACCAAACTTTGCCCAGCCGCAGCGAAGATATCGTAACTTTCTGCCCCGCTTCGGAACGCAAATACCAGGCAAGCTTTTCGGCTGCAGCCAGTTTTTGGGCTATCGCCAACTTTTCATCTGAAAGCGTGGCTCTCAGATCTGCTTCAATAATGTTTTTTCCTACGGGAAGCTGAACATCAACACTTTTCCAGCGCATAACCTTTACGCTTACCGGTGTTTTCCTGGTTTGCTCCCAGGCTTCCTGCATGGCTTTTTCCACTCTTCCCGCAAGCACCGGCCGCATCGCTTCGGAACCATCGTTATACTTACCTGCTGCAATATTTCCACTGGCGCCATTAAAGTGAATATGAGGAACACCGTTCATCGTTCTTTCTCTCGCGTTACGCGCAATACCAATAAATTCACAGGTAACATCGCCTTGTCCATAATAACTCTGGGGATGTGTGGTGTAATACGTCATTACTGCTACGGGAGTTTCATTGTTCCAGAAACTTACACATTTCAGCCAGGGATCAATCAGTCCTTCCGGCGCCGCAATGGCTGCGGAATCCGTCATTTTGCTCCAGCGGATAATAGCTACCTTGCCATCCTTTCCCAAAATACGTCGGTTAGACGCTACTTTTTCTACCATAGCCTGCCCAAAGCCGAGATGCGTAACAGGAAAGGTATTTTTTACTGCTGCACTAACGTATTCGGCTACATGCCGGATAGCGCTATGTAAAAATGCTGTGTCAAAATATGTTTCACCCAATCCGTATGCCTCCATAACCCTCGCCATTGTAAAATCGCAATGCACCCCATCGTGCTGGTGCAGGGCATGCACGGATACCCTGTCAACAGTAGTATTTGCCGCTGCCGCCAACTGTTTCCGCCATTCCTCCAGCCCTTCATTGCCAATGCCTATCCAGTCAACTGCACATAACACCACAGGTTTGTCATCAGAAAGGATCACTACTCCTCTCGCACTAAGCGAATCAACAATTGAACGCGCCCGGGCGTAAGCAACCGGGCTACCGATGGGTGGCGTAACATTTGCATTAAAAACACCCACACGAACCGACTGCGCCTTTCCTGGGCTGGCCGCGACAACAAGTATCAGTAACCCCAACGCTATTAGCTTTGAGAACATGCGCACCGTTATGTGTTTTTTATGAAAGATACCTGCCATTATTTTATGCTTTTATTTATTACTTGATCTCAATATCATACCTGCGGGGCCCAATAGGTGCAATATCCTTCGGTATATACAGGCCCCTTAAAAAGCTGGCATGCGCCACAATCTTTACCTGCCGGCGGCGGAAGCCAGAGATTACAATTGCCGCATTGCTTTCCGGGAATAGGAGATTGCTTTACATATCCCATGGATTCACGGGCTTTCAGATCATTTTCATACAGGCCTGTATAATCGCCGCACGGATCTGCCGGAGCTTCACTTCCATCCTCTTCTGCCGGTGATTTCTTTTTAGCACTGCAACCATGCAGCATGAACGCTCCGCCTGTTAGCAGCATGCCGGCTGAAACACATTTTTGTAAAAACAACCTTCGCGAATTCATTTCATGCATGGTGATCTGCTCTTTTATCCGGTTATAAATTTCTCATCAAAACACCAGTATAATCATTGTAAGGAATCACCCAGCGCCTGTCTTACCGCTTTTAATGCACTTTTAATTTCCCCTGTTGCCCCTGATTCATATACCTGCAAAACGTTGATCAGCTCTGGGTCTGGCTTGTCTTTATTTGCTGATTTTTGTAGTCCTTTAGTGAATCCCTCTAATCCGGCAAGCTGCCAGTTGATTGCTTCCTTAACTTCGGGATGAGACAACAATGTGATTAATGCCAGGATGTCTTCTTTCTTTTTACGTGCACCAATTGCATATAAATAATCCTCTACGAAAGCCATCTTTTCAGGACTGCCACTTTTAAAAAAAATACCACGACTGATCAAAAGTTTTAAAAGCTCCATAGAAGATCCTGCATCCGAGCTTAATACAGCGGTTTGAAACAACGCCGTTTCTCCATACCGCTCTGTAATGTTAGCTAATGCCGTGATTACCTGTGGCGAAGAAAACTCACCGAGGCTGAGTGCCAACTGCAAAACCACCTGTGCCGAACTATCGCTAACCATCGTTAACAATTGGGGCAGGCATTGCGGGTAGCGTTCTGAAAGTATTATAGCATGGGTTCGCATTCCGGGATGCTGATCTTTCAATGCTTGTTGTATCAATCCGGCATCCAGCGCATTTAAGCCTTCCAGCGTATACAATGCATGCAGGCGCGCTCTTGCATCGGCGTGCTCTGCACACATTTTTTTTAATGCAGGAACGATCGTCAGGTCGTTCTGTTCTAATAAAAGCCGTTGGGCCTGCAAACGCCACCACTGATTGGGATGCGCAAGCAGTGTAACCAACACTTCCGGAGTTTTACTTCTCAGATCAGGCATTTGAGTTTTCTTTCTTTCAACACCTTCCGGAACAACACGGTAAATCCTGCCGTACTGTTCACCGTTAGTAAAATCCATATCCTTCTTCAGATCCTCCGGGATGGAAACGGGCGTTTCAATATGCTGGCGATACATGTCAACTATATACAGGTATCCATCCGGACCAACTGTAAAATTTGCCGGCCGGAACCAGGGATCAGTGGATGCGAGGAACTCCCTGTTATTTTCCCCTTCCGCACGTTTTGCCACAAATAAGGGGCTGTTATTTTGGAGCGTAAGCACATCCCTGTGCACGAGATTGCCTGCTACATCACCGGTAAAAATGGAACCATAAAAAGATCCGGGAAATGCATCTCCACCATAGAACGTACCTCCTGAAGCCCCGGTAAAATGCCCTTCGGCATATTCTTTCCGGTTCAGTTTGCGTTCATCATAATCTTTTTGCCGCCTGTTGCTGCGTTCAAGCCGCCAGTAAGGCGGTGGCGTTTTTTGAAACATCACCAGTTCGTGATCGGAAATATTTATATCAACACGATCGGAAGGTAAATAAGGGTGCCGGTGTAAATAACGCCACGGAATGGCCGCCTGCTGAATATGAATGGTGTTCTGCGTATAGAAACGGTTCCCCCAATCATCTAATGCCAGTCCAAACTGACCGCTTCCCGATTCCTTTTCAAATAAGCCCCTCCCGGGCCTGAACCGGAAGTCACTTCCTCCCATAGACAATGTATCCGCATCAGGATTATTTACCGCATATACTTTACCCGCCTGCCCGTTATTATTGGCATAGATCCAGTTATCGGGCGCCAAACGAAGGCTTGTAATTTGCGCTTCGGAATTGCTTGCGAAAAAACCGGTAAAGAGCACTTCTTTAATATCTGCACGAAAATCGCCGGTAGTATCTTTTAAAAAAAGTATATCCGGTGCGGCCGTTACGATCAGCCCGCCTTTCCACGGCAGCATGCTGGTTGCACTTGGAAGCCCGTCGGCAAACACAAAAGACGTATCGGCTTTACCATCGTCATTGGTATCTTTTAATACGCGAATCCGTCCTGTGCCTTTGCCAATTTCGGGCTGGTAAGGATAATCTCCCATTTCTACCACGTACATATTACCCTGTTCATCAAAAACCATATCCACCGGAGATAGTACGTCCGGCTCCGATGCAAACACTTCTATTTTAAAACCCTCAATAATCTGAAAATGTTTCATTGCTTCTTCAGGAGAAAGCGCATCGGTATAGCGCTTTTGGGTACAGGAAAAGAACAATAAGCCGCAAAGGAGCAGCGCGGCAGCGTGGCATGTATGGCAATTAATATTCAGCAAGGTTTATATATTTAAGGTAATTAAAGTTATTCCTTTTAAAAAACAAACTCCGGCATTATGTAAAAAAGAGAGCATATAACCGAATCCTGACACCCTGCCCGCCGTAGCAGATGAAGCATCTGTATATAATTCAGGCAAATACAGATTCTTCCTGCGTGCCAATGACAAGCTGTAGCAGTAGAGTTGGGCTTTTATGTTAATGCCGGACAAAGCTCCTACTTCAAGCCGGAAACACATTTGTGCATTTGTATACATTCATTTAAAAATGCTTTTAAAAAACTGAACGCTGAAGCAGGTTTATCGCTCCTTCTTCTGGTACACTTTTACATAATCAACAATAAAAACATCAGGGAATACCGTGTGCTGAATTTCTTCATGCGTGGAGGGATATTCCATGCTCAGTATCATATATTCCTCAATATGTGATATGCCCTGTGTTACTTCATAAAACTTATACCCGTCTATATAAAAAATATATTTCTCCGGCGTCCACTCCAAACCAAAAGTGTGAAAGCCTTCGCTCACCCCTTTAAGATAACTCTGCATGCCGCGGGTAGTGCGCTGGTTGGGTCCGTAAGCCCAATGCACATTATGCGAAACAATGTCTGTTCCTAATTTTTTGAAGAATTCCAAAATATCAATCTCTGCGCCAAATACCGCCGGATCTTCCCCTTTTGCTATTTCAGTAGACTGAATCCAGAATGCCGCCCATACACCCGGCGATTTTTGCAATTGCGCCCGGCATTCGTAGTATCCGTATTTACTCATAAATAAGCCCTGGGTACCCACTGCGCTTCCTAACAGGCTGTCGCCTTTTTTTAGTGCATATAATTTCAGGTAACCATCTTCCACTTTAACCGCTTCTTCCGATACATAGGCAATGGCTCTCGGCCCCACACCCCGCACTGCCCATTTTTGGGGATCCAGCTTATTTCCTTTAAACTCATCCTTCCACACCAATTTATATCCCATTTTTTTAGGGGTATAGCGTTTTTGCGACATCGGGTTTTGAGCCGGTCTTTGTGCTATGCACGTAACTGTACAAAACGCGCAGGCGATAATTAAAAAAACATTTCTCATTTTGTGTTGAAAGTTTTAAGTGGATTTTTACGATACTTATCTTTCTGCAAACCTATTTTATGATAAGGGATTGCCTTAAATCCATACCGCAACGCTTTTTGTTGGAGCACGAAATCTCCGTTACTATAATTGCCTATCCCCGGGTTTTCATTAATGATGTGATCCCCTGCATTGATAAATTCTTTTTCGGGTTTTGCAATAATATTGTCCTTACTCAGTACCGTGTTCAGGTTTAGTCCGTCGTGCAGATCTATCCATCTCCCCAGATACGAAATATTATGCGTGAGCGTGTTGTATTTGGCCACAGCAGGCTCATCATCATACAATAATAACAATGCAGGATACTTTTCTGCGTAAGGCGGTAATTTGTAATGCATGGCGTCCATCCGCTCAAACAGAGTATTGGTGGTTCCGTTAAAATAATACTTCGCCCAGCCCAGTCCCCTGGAATCAACATGCACCGCGGGTTTGCACCCAATGAAAATATTATTATCCACCATATTATTCCGGCCACCGCCGATCATGATGCCTCTTGCACAATTGTAAAATATATTTCCGCTTACCGTGGTACCGCTGGCCCAGTCATCAAGATAAACCGCGTTTACATCGTGTACGCCAGGTCCGGTAAGATCATGAAAATAATTATAGCGAATGATATTCCCTCTTTCCGTCCAGTCGCGTCCCATATAAAATGCGCCTACATCGCCGGTTTCCAGGGCAAGATCATGCAGTTCGTTATATTCTATGATATGTTCATTGCCCGTAAGTAAAATACCGGATCCGGGCGCATCATGAATTACGTTATGGGCTGCACGATTGCCCACACCCGAAATAGTGATGGCAGACTGATAGGTGCGGATCCATTGCGAAAAATGATGTATATGACTGTTCACCACAAAGTTCCCACCCGGGGTAAGACTTTTACGATCGCCTCCGTTAAGTATAGCGCCCCCGGCGGCAACATCATATATATTGCAGGCAGCTATACCATTGTTCTCGCCACCCTCCAGCTTTACTGCCACATCCCCGAGATTACTAAAAGTGCAGCCGCCAATAAGATTGTTCCTGCCACCTCTGATTACAATACCGTTTCCCCGTGAAAACTGAAACGAGAGTCCTTCAACCCGTACATTTTCTGTATTGTCAAGCAACATCACCGGGTTATCGAGCAAAGAAACAAAGGTCTTACCAGTTGCGATGGATGAAGGAGGCCAAAAGAACAATAAACCGTTTGAGCGATCAAGATACCATTCGCCGGGCAGATCCAGTTCTTCCAGCACATTTACAGCATAATATCTTTGTTCTTTGGAATAGCCATAGTGAGAATGCGGCGGCTGTATAAAAATTTCCTTAGTGGCGGTATCAATGGATTGTACCTGCACAAACTCATCATACCAGTCCCATACCCAATAACCATGTAAAAAAACATCACCGGTATTCGACCAGTTGTTCTGCCGGTTGCCATTATACGTAAACCGCCCGTAATGCTTTCCAACAGGAATTCCAAAACGCATATGCGGCAGATCGCCCTGGTACACCAGTTCGCCCCTTTGAGGCACATCTGCAATCTTTGCCCATCCTTCGTTTGGCCACCGGGCCAATTGCATTTTTTTATTGTTGAAAAAAAGTTCCAGCCCGGGTTTACCCCGATTCGTAATGGTACCAAAATCTGTGATGCCATGAGCCTTCAGGTTCACTTCAAGAATATTTTTTTGATAGGCAGCAGGTATGCTTTTCCTGGCGGCAGGATCAGAAAGCGTATGAAACCCTTCTATTGCTTTGCCGCCCACCAACTGCACTTTTTCATCCCCGTAATGCTTCCATACCACAGGCGCATTAACTTTTCCCGCATGTTTGTTTGTAAGCATAATCGTTTCTTCTATTAAATAAGCACCGCCGCGAATAATGATCTCAATGCCCTGTGCAGGCATGCTGCCTTTTTCATTCAACTGTTCAATTTCCAGTTTGACCCTCTCAAAAGTTTTGAACGGCCCGTCTGTTTTATTTTTACCCGGTGCTGCCAGTTTCCCCGACCAGCCATCATTGCCGCTAAGAGAAACATAAAATACCAGCTTTTCAGCAACCTGCGCATAAGAATGGCCGGGAATAATAAAAATGAGCAAAAGGATTACGGGTAAAACAAATTTCATTGGAAACGTATTGAGTTATGCATTGATCAAACCGGTATGTTTTGCGGCCGGCGCTTAAAGATAGTATAGAGCCGGGGCAGCTGGAGCTATACTATGGGATTATAAAAAATATAATACACGATATGCTGATTCAATATGTATGTTACAGCAGCAAACCTCTTCCCGGCGATTACTCTATGCCATAATAATACACTTCCGGGTGTATTCCCTCGCTGATCGTATAATATCCTTTTCCGTTTGTTGCAAAGCCGATCGCTTCGCCCTGCTGTTCAGTTTTGTACGGCATTTCGCGGGGCGGGGTCATCAGCAACTGCCATACAGGCTCCTTTCCTTTACGCTTCCAGTAATACACTTTAAGGTAATTCTTTACCAGCACCCGGCTGCCATCTCCGGATATATCTCCGCCGCAGATCCATTTACCGCTGTTACTGCCTTCAAAAAATAAAGTAGCCTTTTTAACAAGCGTTACCGTATCACCCCGTTTGAAAAACAACGGCGTCGTATACACGCTTACGGAATCTTCCCGTTTTGAAATGATATAGAACAATTTTTCCACAGGGTCAATCATCAGCGTTTCCGCATCACGTGCCCCATCCGGGTATTTCAGGTATAGCGGATCAGCACCTGTAGTTCCTGCAAAAACCCCTGCTGAAGGTTTAAGCTTCGGTTCTCTTACCCGGTAAATGGTAATGTATTTTCTTTTGGCGTTGTTGTCTCCGATATCCCCGATATAAACATACCGCTTTCCTTTTGGGCCTGTGCCCGCCGCCATATCTTCACAATCGGTTACACCATGCTTTGCAAGCGGGTTAGCTTTGAAGGTATAAACAGCTTTCAGTGTTCCACCCTCACTAATTAAAAAAAACCGGCTGATATCTCCGCTGTCGTTATGAATATAAAGCAGGCCTTTATTAACGGAAGAGGCGGCAAGGCCGGACGTTTCGTTATTGACATCAGCGTTCAGCCTTCCCTTTATTGCTACAGGAATGCTATCCTGCGCAAGTGCAGGCAATGAAAAAGTGATGAAACTTAAAAGCAGATATATCTTCATTACTTTGCTGTTTTCTTCACTCCTTTTTTAAATATTTTCTTTCCCAATCCGATAAGGAGAAAAACAATGAAACCAATCGCCAGCCCCACTATCCCTTCACGAATAAAAGCCGGGAGTACCGGGAACAGGTGATGGAAAAAATCAATATTATGTACAAAAATGCCACCCGAAACCAGGATCAAAGCCACCGTGCCGATAACACCCATGCTCCTGATAACTTTAGGAAGGGCAGCCACTAATATTTTCCCAACCTTATCTGAAAAGCTGTTGTTTTTATTATTGAGCGCTATAAGCTTATACCCCAGCTCATCCATTCGCACAATGAGGGCAACTATTCCGTATACGCCAACCGTGGCCAGAACAGCGATCAATGAAACTACCATAACCTGGGAAACAATAGGGGTACCCACTACCGTACCCAATGCTATGATAATGATCTCCACGGAAAGGATGAAATCCGTAAAAATCGCAGACTTCACTTTCTCTTTTTCTCTTAACAGGATTTGTTCTTTGGTGAGATCTTCTGCCAGTGCAACCACTTTAGTATGCTTATGCGGCACAATATATTCGTAAATTTTTTCTGCACCTTCATAAGCGAGATACAATCCTCCAAGCACCAGGATAACGGTAACGGCAGCAGGGAGGAAAGCGCTCAGCAGAAAAGCAAAAGGCAGAATAATGAGCTTATTAAAAAATGAGCCCCTGGTAATGGCCCATAAAACGGGCAGCTCCCGGTCAGAAACAAAGCCCGATGCCTTTTCAGCATTCACGGCCAAATCATCACCCAGAATCCCGGCGGTTTTTTTAGCAGCTACCTTACTCATCACAGCCACATCATCCATCAGCGCGGCAATATCATCGAGCAGTGCAAATATTCCTGATGCCATTCGTATTACTTCAATTTTATTTCGTTTATATGAACAAGTGAAGATACAACGCGGCTGTGATCGCCTGTGCATTACCCATTAAAAATTATCTTCCGCCGGCATACCAGTCTTTCAGCCGCACATCTATTAAAGGATCGTCTTTATGCACCAGCATTTTAAATTTTTGGGTATCGCTGAAGCCACCCTGGCCGCGATAGTGATAAGGATATACCATCTTTGGCTTAAAATCAAGCACTGCACCGGCAGCCTGCTCTTCCGTCATCGTGTAGGGTATGTTCATGCAAATAAAAGCCACATCAATATTTTTGAGGCTACGCATCTCAGGTATATCTTCCGTATCGCCCGAGATATACAAATTTTTATCCCCCAAAGTAAGTACATAACCATTGCCCCGGCCTTTGGTATGCCTGGAAGTGGAATCATCGGGCAGGTTATACATGGGGATGGCATGTATTGAAATGCCGGATTGTTCGGTTGTATTGCCATTGCTGAGGACAACCGTTTTTTCTTTCCATTCAGCGGGTAATAAGGTTGCTACAGCCTGGGGCACGATAAGGTTTGCATTGCTCAGATCCAACGCCTGCAGGGTTTTTATATCCATATGATCTCCATGAATATCCGTGATCAAAACCAGATCAGGTTTGTGCAGCGTTTTGTACGCGCCGGCGCCGTTATAAGGGTCAATATAAATGCACTTACCATTCCATTGCAGCACCAAAGCTCCATGAAATACAGGTTGAACAATAATATCTCCCTGTGATGTAATGATAGTGTCAGGCGTTGTTAGCTGTGCATTTGCTTTGGTTAAGGCAAACACACAGAAAAAGATCATGATCATTTTCATACATCCGTTTTAGTTATGATGGCATTAAGGTAGTGATTCTTTTGCAGATCTAAGTTGAGGTGATAGGAGAGGGTGCATTTAAAATTGTCGCACCGCTTTGCTTCGTGTGGGCGGTGGAGACACCGCCCACGGCAGGCCGCCCCGGTTGGTGTCCCCACCAACCGGCGACAATTTTAAATGCACCCATAGGGGATCTTTACAGGGAAGAAGAGATTTAAAACCGGCATAACAAAATTGTTTCCTATTTTTATAGCCGTTCGAAAAAGATAATAAATAAACAAGCACAATGAAAAGAAGAAATTTTATAAAAACCACGGCTACAGGAACGCTGGCTTTCATGTTTCCATTTTCACCATCGGCATTTGCATCCGACAAAAAACTACGGGTTGCACAAGTTGGACTGGGTTCTATGGGGCTAAACGATCTGAAAGACATTGCATCTCACCCATCGGTAGAAATTGTGGCATTATGCGATGTTGATGCAAGCAAGCTCAATACCGTAAAAGCCAGTTATCCCAATGCCAAAACCTTTGCCGATTACAGGGAAATGTTCACAAGTATAGGCGGTGAGATTGACGCTGTAGTGGTTTCCACTCCCGACCATGCACACGCGCCGGTTGCGTTGAAGGCTATGGAAATGAATAAAAACGTGTATTGCCAAAAACCCCTTACGCATTATATTGCTGAATCAAGAAAAATGGACGCACTGGCACAGCAGAAAAAACTGGTAACGCAAATGGGCATCCAGGTGCACTCCTTCTACGATTATAAACTGGCTACTATTTTAATTCAGGAAGGCATTATCGGTAAAGTAAAAAAAGTAATTGCCTGGTCGCCCAAAGTATGGGGATATGACGGTCCTGAGCCAGAAGGAAGTGACCCTGTACCGGAAGGATTGGATTGGAACCTGTGGCTGGGCACGGCTAAGGAAAGACCGTATAAAGAAGGATTTTATCACCCCGGCAACTGGAGAAAATGTATTGATTACGGTTGCGGTACTTTAGGCGATATGGGTGTTCATATTTTTGACACGCCCTATAACGCTTTAAAATTGAGCGTTCCATTAACGGTTAAAAATTCGTGCAGGGCTCCTAACGATTTTGGACATCCCGAAAAAAATCATGTAACCTATGTGTTCCCTCAAACACCCTATACGGCTAAAACGCTGGAGTGGGTTTGGTTTGACGGAAAGGGCGCACCTGAACCTGAAAAAGACCTGCTGCTGCCCGATGGACAAAAACTACCCGACCAGGGTGCTATGTTCATTGGTGAAAATGGGAAACGCCTGTTGCTGCCTCATTTTATGGAACTGCCCCGGTTAATTGTTAACAATAAGTATGAAGCTATTAATATAAAAAAATACGACCCCAAAGGCAAGGCCGGAAAACCCGTTACCAGCTACGACATTGAAGGCGAAAAGCACTATCACGAATTTGTGGATGCCTGCCTGGGAAAAGCCGAATGCAGTGCACCGTTCTCTTATGCAGCAAAATTAACGGAAGTGATTTTGCTGGGTGTGGTAGCCGCCAGGTTCCCCGGCCAAACACTGAACTGGGATGGAAAAAATGCGCGCTTCAAAGAAGAAGAAGCGAATAAATTCTTAAGTGGTGAGTATAGAAATTTCTAAAGTCTGGTTTTAGGAAAACAGTTACTTTATACAAAAAAGCGTCAGGGAATGCCGCGTTGCAATGCCGCGCGGCATTCCACTTTCCTGGCCGAGTCTCGCTCATGGCTACCTGCCGGCAAAAAAGGCTTCTCATTATCCTGATTTTTTAGAGCCGGGCAGAAACAATCTAACAATTGATATTTGGCGCAGATAAATGCTTATCGGGTTAATTTACATTTAATCCAGTATGCAAAGTCATAATATTTTAATATTTGCTTTTCGTATCTGCTTTCCATTATTGTTTCTATCTGCCCCGAAACTCTCTTCCAGTAGTTTGACTTTACAGGGTTTGATTTTTTGTGTGGATCAAATTTAATAACAGAAAGCACCAGGTGTTCTATAAATGAAGCTTTGCCCATCTTCTTAAATACCCTTTTATATGACCTTATTTCGTATTCCAGGTATTCCAGATCATGTAGCTCATAGTGTATTACTATCTGTATTAACCTGGACACTTTATACACAGAAAGATTGAAATTTACTTTACCAAGCTTATTAACGAAGTTCAACTGACGAATTGCTTTTGAATATTTTTTTTCATGAAAGTGTATAAGACTAATATTAAAATGCAATTCCGCCAGTTTCTCAAAATCAAAAACGGTTGCGTCTTTCAATAAATACGAAGGGATATTTTGTACTACCAGCTTTGCCTCAGCAAATTTCTGCCTATGAAGAAGCGCTGTTAATCTATAGATAAATATTGTTTGTAAAGAAGTTGTTTTGAAGTTTTCCGGATAGTTTTTTTCTGCCAGCTTCTCTAATTTTTCTATATAATAGCTCATCTCATCGTAGTGCCTGATGGTTCGAAGATTGTCTAAAATTCCTTCCAGCGTAGCCTGGTATTCATAAGGAGGAAAATGCCATACGGATTCATTCTTTTCAAAGAGTTCATTCAACTCATAAAAACATTTAAGGGATGCTCTGTAGTCACCGCTGTTAATAAAAAAGAAAGACTGAAACAAAAGATGCAGTTTGTTGGATTCAAAATTATCGTGGAATTCCCTCGTAATCAAACTGAGCTCGCTGATCAGCAGGTCGTTTAATTTTTCATCGTCTTTTTTTGAAAATGATTTTCCGGAATGAAGTCCCCGGTATTTTAGTGTGTCAAATAATGAAGATTGGTCGAGGATTTTCTGAACCAGTCTCAATGCAGATTTTGCATTGACATGCATCTGTACTATTTCATCTTCTGATTTATCAATAAATCCTGCATCAGACCAATATCTTATATCAAGAAAACACGTAAAATAATACACCAGGTTGTCCTGAAGCTCTAACGCCAGGTTTTGCGCATGCTTTAACTCTTTATAAGCCTGGTGGCCTACAGATCTTTCCATAAGAATTCTCGAACGCATCAGGCATTGATATTGTTGAAACCATTTATCCTTTTCCTTACGTGTATTAACAAGGGAATCTGTAACAAGCTTTAATAAGTAACGACAGGCATTTTCAAAATTTTTACCGGGAAATTTCTTTGTGAACTTTTGTTGTATGTCTGCGCCGCTATTATTCATCATTTCAAACAAGTCAAGATAAATTCGTTCACCTCCCTGCTTATTACTGTAAAGCTTAAAAATACGTTTTTCTGATCCCGACATTGTTCTTACGAGTTGGATAAGATCGTTTATCAGCATTTTATTCAGAATTATAAAAAATGGTTAGTATTAATAAATATAAACTCTTGATAACCAGTATATAAAATTTATTATATCAGGAAACCGTCAAATCAAAATTATTAAATTACCTGCAAGTTTGTAAAAAATCTACAAATCCTATTAATAATTTTAGGCAACAAAGCTTAGCCAGTATGAATAGAAAAATGATTGTTATAATTGGAAGCACCAATATGGATATGGTAGTAAAGGCGAATCATATACCGGTATCTGGTGAGACGATTTTAGGAGGCAAATTTTTAATGAATCCGGGCGGTAAAGGAGCCAACCAGGCAGTTGCTGCTGTAAGACTCGGAGGTAACACCGCGTTTATTTCGAAAGTAGGAAGTGATGTTTTTGGAAAGCAGTCTGTGCAGCTTTTCAATAATGAAGGCATTGATACATCAGGTATATTATCTGATAATACCACACCGTCTGGTGTTGCTTTAATAACGGTAGATGACATTGGCGAAAATGCTATTGTGGTTGCTTCCGGTGCCAATGCAAACTTAACGCCCGGTGATGTTGAAACAGCCCTGACAAAAATCAAAGACCCTGCTTTATTTCTTCTGCAATTAGAAATACCTATGTCTGCAGTTCAGTATGCTGTTGAATATGCATCGGCAAAAGGAATTAAAGTGATCGTGAACCCGGCTCCTGTAAATGATTTTATTTCCTCTCTTTTTCCCTTCATTGATGTATTAACTCCAAACGGGTATGAAGCGGAACAACTTACCGGCGTAAAAGTTGAAGATTCTACAGGTGCACGCCATGCTGCCGAAATATTGCATAATAAAGGGGTAAAAACAATAGTAATCACATTGGGCAGTAAGGGAGCGGTACTGCTACACAACAATGAATTCAGCATTATTCCGGCTCTAAATTGTAAGGCTGTTGACACAACTGCTGCAGGTGATGTATTTAATGGGGCCTTAAGTGTTGCTATTGCTGAAGGGAAGGAGATGTTGCCTGCTGTAGAGTTCGCCTGCCGGGCGGCAGCAATATCTGTAACCAGAATGGGGGCTCAATCATCTATACCCAACCGTAATGAATTAATTCTAAATATTCCAGTCAATAAATTATAAACCACTTAAAACTTAAACGATGCTTATGCCATGTATTAACCTAATAAAAAAGGTTTGGTTAGCCACTGTCCTGAGTTTTTGCGTTCTCATCGCATTTTCGCAAACTAAAATTACGATGAAGGGGGTCGTTAAATCTCCAACCGGTGAGCCTGTTGAAGGAGCCAGTGTTGTTGTACAAAAGGGTAACACAGGTACTTCAACAACTGCTGCGGGGCAATTTTCTATTGATGTACCACCAAACAGTGTACTGGTATTCACGGCAACAGGATATGAGAAGCAGGAGGTAAAAATAACAGGCCTCACTGAGTTAAATATCACTATGATCCAAATAGCCGGCGCGTTGGATCAGGTGGTAGTTGTAGGATATAGTTCTCAGACAAAAAAGCTATTAACATCCAGTGTTACTACTGTTAAAAAAGAAGTATTGGAAACCAGCCCGGTAGGGAATCTGACGCAAACACTTCAGGGAGCGGCACCCGGTGTAAATGTTTCTACATCAAGTTTGCCCGGATCAGATGCTCAAATCAGGATCAGAGGGTTGGGTACTATCAATAATAATAATCCACTTTGGGTAATAGATGGAGTGCCCAGAACCGGTGGCTTTAATGAAATTAATCCCGCAGATATTCAATCTCTCACGATTTTAAAGGATGCTGCATCCACTGCTATATATGGAGCAAGGGGCGCTAATGGCGTTATTGTTGTGACAACCAAACAGGGTACAAAATCCCGGGCTCCCGAGGTTAGTGTAAGCAGCAGAATAGGAGTGGCACGAAATACCAGTAACTATAAGATGCTGGATATAAATGAATACGGGGAAATGCTATGGTTGCAGGCAAAAAATTCAGGGGTTGCTCCAAATTAATCGAGCTGCGTGTCAGCAAAACATAGGATATACCCTAAGGGTCCTTAGTTCAAGTC
>NZ_DAOMQT010000067.1:0-20458 GCF_035445465.1 Agriterribacter sp. | reverse complement strand
CTTTGCATCCGTTTTATAAGTTTCGCCCGGCAAATTAACGGGATTAATTGAAATGGTTTGTTAAAAGAATAATGGTTTTATTTTATCTAATGCGTATCTGTAGCGGATTCCCGTTGAATCTGCCCGCCGGTTTTACCAAACCGTCTTTGTCTTTGTTGAAAGTTCAGGATGGCTTCATATAAATGTTCCTTCCCAAAATCGGGCCACCGCGTATCTGTAAAATACAGTTCTGCGTATGCCAGTTGGTATAATAAAAAATTGCTTATCCGGTATTCACCGCTGGTTCTGATCATCAGCTCAGGGTCGGGGAACGCGCTGGTGGCAAGGTAATGGCGAAGGGTATTCTGATCAATCTGGTCCGGCGATATTTTACCGGCCTGCACATCTCCGGCAATTGCTTTTACCGCCTGTACCAGCTCCCAGCGGGAACTATAGCTTAAGGCAATGATCAGTGTTAACCCGGTGTTATTTTTGGTAAGGTCAATCGCTTCTTCCAGGCCTTTCCGCGCATATTCAGGGAGCATTTCAATATTACCGATCAGGTGCAGCTTAATATTGTTTTTATTTAAAGTTGAAACTTCCCGCCGGATGGTTTCCGCCAGCAATTCCATGAGCCCTGTTACTTCAGGCTCCGGACGGTCCCAGTTTTCAGTACTGAAGGCGTATAAAGTAAGGTAGGCAATGCCCAGCTCGGCGCAGCCCTCTACAATATTACGCACACTTTCAACCCCCTGGTAATGCCCAAAAAGCCGGTCTTCCCCTTTTTCCTGCGCCCATCTTCCGTTACCGTCCATAATAATGGCAATATGCAGCGGAAGTTGGCGCTTATCAATTTTATCAAGTTGCGACACGCTGATATAATTTAAAAAAGTCAGACGCGGTCTGACTTCGGCGCAAAGATATAAATATTATATATAGAGCAATAATTTAGTTGGGCAAGAGGTGCATCCGGGATTGTGCATTTTATCGTGTAGCTGCTAACCATGTTTAGTCCGTCAACTATCTTTCCCTGTTATCCTTTACAATAACCACGGGGGAGATTTGTAGTTTACTACCTGAACCCGTTCCTACTTAAACGCATTCCAGCCCTGGGCGGTTAATGCGTGTTTATTGCCCGAACGGGTAATGATGTGCTGGCCTTCGGCTGCTTCTGTAATATAGCCAATTACGCTGATCTGCTCATTCAATACTATTTTATCATAATCTTCCTGCTTAATGGTAAAAAGCAATTCATAATCTTCACCACCGCTTAACGCGCAGGCTGTAGGATCGAGGTCAAGCTTAAACGCGAACTGCCGGGCTTCTTCGGCAATGGGTATTTTATCTTCATGCAGCACACAACCCACGTTGCTTTGTTTGCAAATATGCAGCAGCTCACTGCTCAACCCATCGCTGATGTCCATCATGCTGGTAGGAAATAGGCCGTTTTCTTCAAAAAAGGCAATAATGTCTTTTCTTGCCTCAGGTTTTAACAGGCGGCGCAAAATATAGTCCTGGCTTTCCAGGTCGGGCTGCACAGAAGGACTTTCTAAGAAGATCTTTTTCTCTCTTTCCATTAGCAATAAGCCTAAGTAAGCTGCTCCCAGGTCGCCGCTTACGCAAACCAGGTCGCCCTTTTTAGCACCATCGCGCTTTACAAAACGGTCGGGCGCCACCTCGCCAATGGCTGTAATACTAATAATAAACCCTTTATTGGAAGTGGTGGTGTCGCCGCCTACAAGGTCTACATTATACTTTTCACATGCAGCGTATACCCCTTCGTAAAATTCTTCTAAGGCTTCCACACTAAAGCGGTTGCTGATACCAATGCTCAGGGTTATTTGCGCGGGAGTGGCATTCATGGCGTATATATCGCTCAGGTTTGCGATCACACTCTTATAACCTAAGTGCGTGAGGGGTGTGTATACCATATCAAAGTGAACACCTTCAATTAACAGGTCGGTGGTTACCACGATCTGTTTACCAAAATGATCCAGTACCGCCGCATCGTCGCCTACACTTAATATGGTAGAAGCGTGATGTGTTTCATTGTTACGGGTAAGATGGTCAATCAATCCGAATTCGCCAAGTGATGCTATTTCTGTACGTGATGACATGAAAAAAAGTTAAAGATGAAAAGTTAATGACTATCCGCTATTTGGATTTATGCGTCTCTAATTCCAGCAGCCCGCAAGCGAGCTGATTTAAAAATACAACTTAAACCAACCACGAATAAAATGCATTAAATATTCGTGCATTCGTGGCATACTTACTAAGGAGTACGGGCTTTTGTTGTACAGCATGCACGAATTCGTATAGTTTTACTGAAAGCCCAATTAATAATTGGTGTATTCAACCCGTTTTATATTATTTTCCTCCGTTTATGCAGTCCAGCAGTTCATCGTGTATTTTTCCGTTGGTAGCCAGTATCTGCGGCTGGTAGGGCGAATAATAGTTACCGCTAAAATCGGTTACTTTTCCGCCTGCCTCTTCCACCATTAAAAAGCCCGCGGCGCTGTCCCATGCTTCTAATTTATGCTCATAAAAGCCATCGAACCTTCCTGCAGCAACCCAGCACAGGTCAATAGCGGCAGAGCCTAAGCGCCTTACCGGTATACCTTTTCTGATCAGCGTATCAAAAACATCCAACGGTCCGTTTGGCTCATCCAAAAGGCTGTAGGGGAAACCGGTAACCAAGCAGGAGCTGCCCATATCCGGTTTGGCGCTTACCTGTATAGGCTTATCATTTAAGGTGGCGCCTTTGCCTTTTTCGGCTACAAAAAGCTCAGTGAAAAAGGGATTGAATACCGCTCCAAGTATTATTTTTCCCTGGTGTTCAACCGCTATGCTTACACAGCAAATAGGAATGCCGTTAGCGTAATTTACCGTTCCGTCTATGGGGTCAATGATCCATTTATAATCAGAATCCATTACAATTTCACCCACTTCTTCACTCAGGATAAAATGGCTGGGGTAGTTTTTTTTAATGATCCCGATAATGGCTTTTTCCGATGCATGATCTATTTCGGTTACTAAATTATTGATCCCCGCTTTGTTGGAAATTTTAAACGCGCCGTTAAACGATTCCCGCATAATGGTGCCTGCCGCCGCGGCCGCTTCTAATAAAGTTGATTTTAACATGCCGCAAAGATAGGAACACAAAAAAGAATTATCTTTACCCTCAAACCTAAACACATTATTTATTATGGAATTATTTAAATCCGGTAATCCCACCCTCAGCGAAAAGATGTTTAAATCAACACTAACGCTGGATAGCGAAAATGTAATGACGGTAAGGGGAACCTTAAATAAATTCGGTTTCCTTTTTTTAATGGTTATGGCTACCGCCTTTTTTAGCTGGTACAGCTTTGGCAAAGGCGTAGATGTAACCTCTTATATGTGGGGGGGTGCTATTGGCGGACTGGTTGTAGCGCTGGTAATCGTCTTTAAAAAAACATGGGCGCCTTTTCTGGCTCCTGCCTATGCTTTATTGGAAGGCTTGTTTGTAGGCGCTATATCAGCCTACTATAATCATGCATTTGAAGCAACCGCACCCTATATTATTACACAGGCAGTAGGATTAACATTTGGAGTAGCCATTGCCATGTTTGTATTATATAATATGCGCATCATTCGCGCAACGGAAACGTTTAAATCGGTTATCATAACCGCTACTGCGGGTATCGCCATATTTTACCTTATTTCTATCGTGCTCCGTTTCTTCAGCATTGATATTCCTTTCATTCACCAGGGCAGCACGTTTGGAATTATTTTCTCCCTGTTTGTAGTGGCTATTGCCGCGCTTAACCTGATACTCGATTTTGATATGATCGAACGCGGTTCTGATGCAGGTGCACCCAAATATATGGAATGGTACGGCGCTTTTGGCCTGCTGGTTACCATTGTATGGCTCTATCTTGAAATATTAAGATTATTAGCAAAACTGAACAGCCGTAAATAACGGCATACCGGCGAACGCTATTAAAAACATTAGATGATATATAAAACCGCGGCTCATAACAGTCGCGGTTTTTATTTTACAATGGTTTTGCAGCTTTTTATCTCCCGTATGGCTGGTCTGTCGCGATAAGCACCCTGTAAAAGTCGTTATTGCCCATTCCTGAAGCCGGCAGCGCTTTATATCTTTATGTTGTAGAAAAAGATCCCTGTTGTCATTATCACCAATCATAAAAAATTATACTCATGGCAAGCGTTAGCACCTATCTTATTTTTTCCCGTAATACGGAGGAAGCATTTAATTTTTATAGTAAGCTTACCCTTCCGGATTGCTGCTGGCACGTTACCGGCCCAAATAACAGTAGGGAACAGCAGCGTTAAGCGAATTAAAACAATAGCATCTGTTCGGGTTTTGTATTTAATTCCGCTTTCTCAAAAAACCAAACGCGGCCATGAGCGCCATCGTAACCTGCAGTGAAATGCTTTTTGTTTTGACGGAGGCGGTCAATGGCAACAGATAGCTTAGGATGGTAACGGTGAATATCTTCTACCGGCGCCTGGTGTAAAATATTGAACTCGCTTCCAAAATGCGCTATTGCTTTTGCATACATGGCGGTTACTTTTAAGCTGCTTTCGCCAACACCGGTAATCTCAGATAATATTTCGGGCAATGGCAATACATATTTAAAAGGTTGAACCTGGCGGGCCGCTTCCTGTTCGTCCCGGTTGGCCAACTGTTCCACACGGTGTGCAACGCCAATAGTTAACGGCTTTTGGCACACGGGGCAAATAGCGGGGGGTGTTTCTTCCGTACCAAATGATATATTGCACTTGCGGTGACCATCGTTGAAGTATTTGCCACGCTGCGGATAATATTCCCAGGTTCCTGTAAAGCCCTGCTTTGTTTTAATGGCGGTGAACATCGCGTCATAGCTTAACGCTGTATCCAGCAAATTTACTTCGCGACCCAGCTTATGGGCAGAGTGGGCATCGGAGTTGGAGAGCAGGGTTAACCCGTCTAATTCTGTGTACCGCCGGCACATGAGCGGATCTGCCGACAGGCTTGTTTCCACAGCAAACAGCTCGTGCGTAACATCTTTAAAGCAATCCTTCAGCGAATCATGCCCGTTCTTTGAACCCAGCGTTGAGAACCAGGGCGTCCATATATGCGCCGGCACAAAAAAAGCCCGGAGAGAAATATCCAGTACAATTTTCAATAGTTCATGTGCCGGTAATAAAAGGGTTGGCCTGCCATCGGATGAAAGATCGCCATAGGGGGCAAGTGCTTTGTTGATGCGGTGTGCGGTTTCAAAATCCGGCGCGTAAATTAAATGATGGTTCTTATACTGCCTGCCGTTTACCACATATTCGCAGTTCACTTCTGTTGACAGGCAGAAATTAACGGTCCTGCCTTGTGGCCTTGCGCCAGGCAGCACAGTTAGCTCCGGCAGTTGCTTTAATGTAAAAAAGCCGTTACCGGCAGGCTGCAGCTTCTCTTCCAGCTCTTTTATCCATGCGGGATGCGTAAAGTCGCCCGTACCCACTACATCAATGCCTTTTATCAATGCCCACTGGTACATTGTTTCTAAACAAAGAAATTTACTCGTAGCCCCCGCGTAATGCGAATGGGTATGCAGATCGGCAATAAAAAACATTAACAAATATACTAAATAAATTAGTAAACTTCGTTCGGTATTTAAATAATTAAGCATGAAATTTTATTGAGCTTAAAATGTATAAGCGTAAACTAAAGCAGAAAGAATTGGGCAGGCTAATAGGGGTTGGGGAACCTAAGTTGTCGCAGATAATGAGTAAAAAAAGAAAGCCCGATGTTGCTTTTCTAAAGGCGGCTCACAAGCTATTGGGGATTGATGGTAATGTTCTGCTTGATTTTGCTTAATGGAATTTACATACAGTCGTACCCCGTGCTAAGTTTAAAAGATACTTACGTCAGATTAGGGTTGATCATTCCGGGATATATTGCCGGTAAGGCTATCCCACCCCGCCCGGTATTCATCAAACGTTATCTCACCTCTGTTATATCGTTCCTGTAACTCTAATTGTCTTTCATTGGGCTTTGTATCCGGGATGCTGCCTTTAGGAATTATCGGCGATTCTACGTCTTTCCTGGCTTCCCTAATTCCATTTCTTACGGCAGCTTTTACGATGTTGTAAAAGATCAGCAACCCAATCAGTAGCCCAATCAAATAATATATAATAGTAGATAATTCCATGTTTCAATACTTTTAGTTTAATCTCCCAACTTCCATTTTGTATCGTCCGTAAAGGCAACCTCATACAGGAATGCTATCATTATTTTTTCCCGCCTCTACTTAATACACCATACGTTTCGCGTTCGGATTTGCGGCAAGACTTTTAAAAGTTTAAGGATACCTGGTAGGGTGTTGATTATCTAAAGTATATAATTTTATTTTAAACTATGAAAGTTTTATACATAAGCCGAATAAAAAAGCCCGATGCAAACGCACCAAGCAAATAAACTAAACTGAAAAGTACTTCCACTAATTTAGCTCCTTATTTTTACACCTGCAATGCCTCTATATAAATTCACCATAGCACTACGGGATCAGGTAAAGCCCATTACGGGCGTCCGGGAGATTTCAACCATGATATAGATACGGTTTACCGCACCTACAAGCTAAAGGCAGAAACACAGTATAGCGAATACCGGATATCTTCTTTTGACAGTAAGCTATCGGAGGAGGGAAGAAGTTTTTTGACGCAGAAAAGGAAGCCGCTATTGTAAGTTGGCGTTATTTAGCTTTTTAAGTAGCTTACGTTTTCCTCTTTCAACCTTAAAAACTTACTCACATGGAAGACAGTACAGTTGCAATAGTTGTTGTCTTGGGGATCAATCTAATAATCTTGTATGCAATTATTACCAGCGCAACAAAAGCAGCCAAAAGGTATAGGTCAATGAACGCAATCTTTTACCTTATCGCTGAAATTGCAAAAGCACAGGGAGTTGATCAAGCAAAAATTGATGAATTGGTAAAATGGGCAAAGGATTGAAGCGGTAAGCTTTTGCATATCTAACTACCGGAGGTCCCGAGCGGATTCGAACCATGTACATCGGAATACAATAAACCAGAGTTCGACTCCCTGCAGCTCCACAATAAAGCTTTGACTAAATGAAAGTTTTTCGGTAGTTGATTCGTATCAACACTATTCGTCACCTTTTGATGTTGAGTGATGTGGTATTGTCGTTACGTAACGAACATTTTATTAAAAACTGTACCCTATCCTGTACCATTTAGGGGAAATAAAAAACCTCAAACACTTTACTACATTGCATTTGAGGCTATTTGTCAGGTGGTGTGGGTCGGCTCCGAAACTTCGGAGGAACTCCGACTATAGCATTTCTATTTGGAATTTTTGTTTTTACAGGCGAATGCGGTAGCGGTGTTTTAAAGACGACACCTTTTGGAGGAGTATTTTGAAATCTGAGATTAAACTTTTTTTCACTAGAAAGAATATAAACACAATAAGGAAGTGGCATTGTCATAGCCGGATGTTTGGATAGAAAGTTAAAGAAAAGCCCCGAAGCAGATGTCGTTCGTTCCTCCCCCATCGCTTCGGGACACAGTGAAGCGAAAATCCCATCAGCAAAAACAAAAGCCCCAACGAAACCGTTGGGGCTTTTCTGCTTCACCGTGGTGTGGGCCGGGATCGAACCGGCGACACAAGGATTTTCAGTCCTTTGCTCTACCGACTGAGCTACCGCACCATCATTTATCTTGCTCTATCCCGATATCACTATCGTTCATCGGGATCTTGTTTTTCTGAAACTCCTGCCGTCGCTTCGAAAAACTACGACCGACTGAGCTACCGCACCATCATTGCTCCTTTCTTTCAAAAGGGGCAGCAAAAATAGGGCTTTCCGGTTTAACAGCGAAAAATAAACCCTAAAAGTTATGGTTTTCTGTATTTCTGAACGGAAGGAAGGTATAAGGCGTAGGCTGTAAGGCCTTATACCTTACACCCTATACCCGGCACCTCTCCTACATTCCGTATTGATTCAAAAACTTGATGCGCATGATTTTTAACTGTTCCCAGGTAAAGTTCCCCTCGCTCAGCTCCTGCTGTGCTACCTGTAAAGAGGAGGTTTCGCAGCTTTTAAAATATTCTAAGATATCTTCCTGGTCGTACTCGTCTACCATTTCACCAATAGCATAATCTAAGTTGAGCTTCGTGCCGCTGGCGGCAATGGTTTCCATTTCTTCCAGCAGTGCATCTAAACGCAGGTCTTTGTTTTTGGCAATGGCTTCTAACGGAATTTTTTTATCGGTTTGCTGTATAATATAAACTTTCAAACCGCTCTTGTTCACCACGCTCTTCATCACAAAATCATCCGGACGCTCAATATTGTTTTCTTCCACGTACCGGGCAATCAGCTCTACGAACGGTTTGCCGTACCGCAGCGCTTTTCCCTTGCTTACCCCCTGGCATTTTTCCAGCTCGGTTATAGTAGTAGGGTACAGCGTTGCCATATCCTGCAATGAGGTTTCAAGAAAAATTACAAAAGGCGGCAGTCCCTTTTTCTTTGCTTCCTTTTGCCGCATTTCCTTCAGCATCTCAAATAACTTATCGTCTGTACTGCCGGCGGGTGCGGCTTCCGCTCCGTCATCGTCGTCATCGTCTGCTTCCTCAAATAAATTGTTCAGCACAATTTTAAAGGAAGCGGGCTTTTTAAGGAACTTCTCACCTTTTGCACTCAGCTTCAGTACGCCATATTCTTCAATGTCCTTTTCCAGCAAGCCTTCCAGCAGCATTTGCCGCATCAGTGAGTTCCAGTAATGAACAGGCTGGTCGTTTCCTGAAGCAAATTCGCTGATGGCTCCGTGGCGATACATATTGATCTGTGGCGTAAGCCTTCCGATAAGAATATTCACTACATAATCAGTAGCAAAACGCTCATCTAATTTTTTAACTACTTTCATAACCTTCACCGCATCATCTTTGGCTTCCACTCTTTCTTTCGGATGCAGGCAGTTATCGCAGCTTCCGCAGTTTTTATCGCCGTAATCTTCCCCAAAATAGCTCATCAGCACTTTGCGGCGGCAAACCCCCGTTTCGGCAAACGCCACCGTTTCATTAATCAACTGTGCGCCTACCTCTCTTTCACTCAAAGGCTTGTCGCGCATGAGGTGCTCTAATTTGGCCACATCTTTATGCGAATAGTATAATATGCATTTCCCTTCTAACCCGTCACGGCCGGCACGACCGGTTTCCTGGTAATAATTTTCAATAGACTTGGGGATATTATAATGAATTACAAACCGGATGTCGGGTTTATCAATACCCATCCCAAAAGCAATGGTAGCCACTATTACCTGCACATCTTCATTCATAAAAAGATCCTGCCTTCCTGCCCGCAGCTTACTGTCGAAGCCCGCGTGGTAGGCTACGGCCTTAATACCGTTGGCTACCAGTATGCCTGCAAGCTCTTCTGTTGTTTTACGGTTAAGCGTGTAAATAATGCCGCTTTTGCCTTTCATATTTACAATGAACCGTACAATATTCTTGATGGTTTGATCCTTGCCGATCTTGGGTTGTATTTCGTAATACAGGTTTGACCTGTTGAAAGAAGAAATAAATATTTTAGGATCCTTAAGGTGGAGGTTCTTAACGATATCGCTTTGTACTTTAGGCGTTGCCGTTGCCGTAAGCGCAATAACGGGTATATTAGGGTTGATCTCCGTCATCATGTCGCGCAGCCTCCGGTATTCTGGTCTGAAATCGTGTCCCCATTCGGAAATACAATGGGCTTCATCCACGGCAAAAAAAGACACTTCCAGGTCGCGGAAAAAATCAAGGTTTTCCTGCTTGGTAAGCGTTTCCGGCGCCACGTATAATAATTTGGTATGACCGTTCAGCAGGTCGTCATGCACTTCTTTTATTTCCCTTTTATTTAGCGTGGAATTTAAAAAATGCGCCACATTATCTTTGCTGCTGTAGCCCCGCACAAGGTCTACCTGGTTCTTCATTAATGCGATAAGCGGTGAAACGATGATGGCACAACCCGGGCTGATGATAGCAGGAAGCTGGTAGCACAGGCTTTTTCCGCCACCGGTTGGTTTAATTACAAAAGTATCATTGCCCGCAAGCAGGTTTTCAATGATGGCCTCCTGGTTGCCTTTAAACGCATTAAAACCAAAATGTTCCTGGAGACTGGCTTTAAGGTCTATACTTTTTGTTGCTGCTTTGGGTTTACTGTTTCCTTTGTTGTTCCGGGATGGAGATGCTGCTTTTGAAGCTGGTTTTTTTGTTGCTGTTGGCATGTCTGTCTGTTTTCCTTCTCACCTTACATGATTCTTTCTCATGTGTTTTAAAAAAGTGAACGAAGTTACTATATTAACCGCTATCACGAAAGTTAATATACACTTATGTGAGGGGTTAAGAATGTATTTAATTAAATTTCATAAGTTATGAAATATACGGCATATAAAAAAATATAGGGCCCCCTTTTGTAAAAAAGTGCCATTGCAACCCCTTGTTTTGTTAACCAGTATTTTTAAATTAGGTTTGCGGAAACTACAAATGAGATCAACTGATATTCAGGCAATTGCCAGACAAACAATTTTACTGGAATCGGAAGCCGTTAAACAATTGGCCGGGTTCATTGATGCACAGTTTGAGGAAATAGTAAAAATAATAGCCGGCTGCACAGGCAAGGTAGTGATCAGCGGTATTGGTAAAAGCGCGCTTATAGCTCAAAAAATAGTGGCTACCTTCAATTCTACAGGAACCCTGTCTTCTTTTCTGCATGCGGCAGATGCTATCCATGGCGACCTGGGCATGGTGCAGCAAAACGATATTGTATTAATTATAAGCAAGAGCGGCGAAAGCCCCGAGATCAAATTGCTGTTGCCCCTGATAAAAAATTTTGGTAACCCTGTTATTGCCATGACAGGAAACCTTGATTCTTCTTTATCTGCAAGCGCCGATTATATTTTAAATACCACGGTTAACCAGGAGGCCTGTCCGAATAACCTGGCGCCTACTACCAGCACAACAGCCCAGTTGGCAATGGGTGATGCGCTGGCTGTTTGCTTAATGGAATACAAGGGCTTTACAAGCGCCGATTTTGCTAAATTTCACCCCGGGGGTATGCTGGGTAAGCGCCTGTATTTAAGAGTAGGCGACCTGTTCATGAAAGATGCGCGGCCGCAGGTAGAAAAGCACAGCAATTTAAAAGAGGTAATTGTGGCGATCACTCAAAACCGGATGGGCGCTACGGCGGTAATAAAAGAGGGTGTAATTGCGGGAATTGTTACGGATGGTGATCTGCGGCGCATGCTTCAGAAGGAAGAGAATTTATCGCGCATTACCGCGGAAGATATCATGAGTAAAAACCCTAAGTGTATTGAAGAAGAAGCGCTGGCGGTTTCGGCTTTGGATATGATGCGAAAAAACAATGTCAGCCAGTTGCTGGTAACCCGCAACGGACTTTATGCAGGAGTGCTACATTTGCATGACCTGGTACGCGAAGGGATCATTTAAGGGTTCCGGATAAAAAGGATTTTTTTACGATTTTAATATTGCAGGATTAAGCATGAATAAAAATCATTACGTTGCTATTATGGCCGGCGGGATCGGAAGCCGTTTTTGGCCGATGAGCAGAACGGCTTTCCCAAAACAGTTCCTTGATATTCTGAATACCGGCAAAACGCTTATACAGGAAACCTTTGACCGTTTTGTTGATTTTATTCCCAAAGAAAACATATTCATCATCACTTCCGAAGAATATATACCTATTGTAAAAGCGCAACTGCCCGCCGTACTGCATGAAAATATATTAGGGGAGCCTTCACGCAAAAATACGGCTCCCTGCATTGCGTATATTGCATATAAGCTGAAAAGCATTAACCCTAACGGTTGTTTGATCTGCGCTCCGTCGGATCATTTGGTAACGGAGCATATCGCGTTTAAAAAAGTATGTTACGAGGCATTGAATTTCGTACGGCAAAATAATGCGCTTCTTACTTTAGGCATTAAGCCTACCCATCCCAATACAGGGTACGGTTATATACAATTTGAGCAGTATGAGGTAAGTGACAATGTATATAAAGTAAAAACCTTTACGGAAAAACCCAGCCTCGAAATAGCAAAAACATTTTTGGCCAGCGGTGAATTTTTGTGGAATGCGGGGATATTTGTATGGAAGATAAAGAATATTGTACAGGCATTTGAAAAGTACCTTCCCGAAATTCATGAGCTGTTTACCTCAGAGGAAACCGCGCTGAATACCCCTTCCGAAAAAGAAGCGATAGCGCGGATCTACCCGCAGTGTACCAATATTTCCATTGATTACGGCATCATGGAGAAAGCGGATAACGTATACCTGATACCTTCCAGCTTTGGATGGAGCGACCTGGGAACCTGGAATTCTGCATACGAAAACATGAAAAGGGATGAAAATGCCAATGCTGTTTCGGCATCCAATGTTATGCTGTTTGACGCATCAAAAAACATAGTGAATGTAAAAAATGAAAAGCTGGTGGTAATGCAGGGACTGGAAAATTATATTGTAATTGATACCGGCGATGTGCTCCTGATCTGCGAGCGCAGTAAAGAGCAGGAAATTAAAGAATATGTTTCGCAGATAAAAATCGCTAAGGGCGATAAATATCTTTAAGGAAAAAAAGAATTGCCGCAGATGTGCAGGTTAAACCTGTATAGCTGCGGCAAAATGAAGCAGCACCAGGAGTTTTTACTATTAACTCCTTTGTATGGTGCGATGTTTCTCTGCGTTATAAACGTTATGCAAGTACGGTGATTAGTCCTTTGATGACGGCGCCTGCTTTTACGGCTTCATAAACCTTTGCTTCGCTGCTGCCATGCTGCAAAACAGATTGCTCATGCGAGGATACGCACATTTCGCAACCATTGATGGCAGAAATAACGAGACTTACCAGCTCAAAAAACTCCTTACCCAGCACGGGATTCATCATTACGCTCATTTTTATTCCCGCAGGCTGATTGTTATAAAAATCTTTCTGCATAAAATGCCGGAACCGGTAAAACACATTATTGGTATTCATCAGCGAAGTAACGGCGGCTATTTCTGCCAGCTCCGCTTCCGTTGCTCCTTCTTCTCTCGCCTGTGCGGTAAAACTTTCTTTCAGTGGACTATATTTTTCATTGATCGCAACGGCCAGCGCCAGTAATAATGCTTCTTTTTTGCTCAAATATTGCGTGTTGTTCAGCGCATTGCTTACGTTGATCTTCAGATCTTTGATATAACGGGATGCGGCATTGTCCAGCAATTCAAGACTGGCCGATGGCTCATAGTCCGGGATCTGCAGGTCATGCAACAGGTTATTCAATGTTTCATTTTGTAGGGCTACTATTTCAGACATAATATTTTTTTATTAGCAGATAAATACAGCAGGCGAATTGCCCGGTTACTCACCATTCATGGGTGTATCCCAAATTTTCGGTTTGCATATTTTCCGGTACGTGAGACACGTGCCGGGGCGATCGCCGTGGTACGTGTCTCACGTACCACCAGATAGCGATGTCTGCCTGCGAAAATTTGGGATGCACCTCTCCTCTATTCACTATTCACCACCCACTAGTTCAAATGCAATTGCGTGGTTAACGTCTCTTCTCCTTTCTTCCAGTTGCAGGGGCACAGCTCATCTGTTTGCAATGCATCCAGCACACGGATTACTTCCTGCACATTACGTCCAACGTTCAGGTCATTTACGCTCACCCAGCGGATAATACCCTGGGGATCTATAATAAAAGTGGCGCGGTAAGCTACTTTTTCATCATCGGTTAAAATGCCCAGCGCTTCGGCAAGCGATTTGGAGGTATCGGCCAGCATCGGGAACTTCAGTTCACGAAGATCTGCGTGATCCTTTCTCCAGGCTAAATGCACAAATTCAGAATCTGTGGAAGCGCCGATCAGCACGGCATCCCTGTCGGTAAATTCACTATGTTTTTTATTGAATTCTGCTATCTCTGTAGGACATACAAAGGTAAAATCTTTCGGCCACCAGAATAATACGGTCCATTGATCTTTAGCTGACGCGTAGTCATGAGTAAGGTCAATAAATTCCTTTCCTTTTTCGGTTGATACTACGGCTTGTTTCTTAAATTCGGGAAGAATGCTTCCAATGGATAATACACGACTGCTCATATTGAAATTTGTTTTTTACAATGCATAAACAACGGAGTTGAACTTTTCTATGGCAGGAAAATTAATCGCAGCGGCTTATCGTTAGTGATGCAAATGTAGGGCTATTATCTATAGACGTTAATCATGATTATCTATAATCATATAGATTTAATCTATAGTTATTTAGAATAAGCTGCAAAGTGAGTTCCGCCAAATGGCGTGATAAATGTGTTATGCGTGTATCATTTTATCCAGCGCGACAATGGTATAGCCGTTGATGCGGCAGCATGGTCCGGATCAGTAAGCTGTTTGCATAATGTTTGGGCTAATGCGGGTCCGCAGGAAAATCCTTTTGTACCCAGCCCGTTAAAAATGGCTACGGATGGTATGGCGGGATGTGTGCCTGTTAGAAATTGTTGTCCTTCAGTGGTAGGGCGCTCCGCCACCACATGATCCACTACTTCAAAAGGAAGGCTAAGCCATTGCCGGAGGGTTGCTTCCGTTTGCATACGCCAGTTTTCATCGGGCAGCAGGTTGTTGAACTGCCACCTGTAATTGCTGCCGCACCAGAACAAGCCTTCCCCGGCAGGCACCAGGCGGATACCGTAATGATAAATATATGTTGCAGGCAAACCCGGAACAGACAGCAGCAAGGCTTCTCCGCGGTTTTTGGTAAAAGGCAGGGTAGTAAAAAAAGGATTGTTTATAGCTGCCGCTCCTTCGCAAAAAATTATTTTTTCGGCGCCGATCGCTTTATATTGTATGCCTTGCGCACTTAGCCGGCATTCCGCTATATTAAAATGCTCCTGGATGAGCAACCCTTTGCTTTTTAGAAAATGAGACCAGGCGGATAATAATTGTGCGGCATGTATTTTCCATACCCGGTTCACTTTTCCCATACCGTATTTGTTACTGAAGAAATGTTGGGCTAACGTAACGTCTGCACCGGCGGGCTGCTGTATATATGCAGGCAGCAGCAATTGCTGCTCATTATATAACCGCCGCTTCGTTTCATCTTTATGAAAAACGAGCATAGGCATGGCTTCCATTAAAGCCATGCCGAGTGTTTCTTCCATGCTGCTGTAGGTTTTCAAGGCAGCGGAGATATAATACTGATGGCTTGCCACCATTGTCCACCTGTTTACATTTACAGGGTTAATAACGGCCCCGGCCACTAAACTTGCTTTGGGCAGAGCATGCGGCTCATCTATTACAATGAAAGATCTGCCCTGCTTCCATAATGCATAACTAAGTAATGTACCTGCTATACCCTGGCCTATGATGAGGTACTGGGGGTGCATATAAAATGATCAACTGATGATGCGAAGCTTTGCGTAATTCAACATGATCTTTTTTTCGCCGTTATGCTCAAACTTTACTAAGGCAACAGGGTTTTGCGCACTGCCTTCCACTTTAATTACTTCTCCAAAACCAAATTTCTGATGTTCTATTCTTTGCCCTGCCTGCAGGTCTGAAGTATCGCTTGCCGCGAAATCGGGTGAAGGCTCATGCACTTTTACTTTGTTTTGAGGTATAGGACCCATATAGGCAGGGGTAGCTTCCTTCTTTTTACCGGGAGGCGCGCCATATTGCTTTTCGGCCTGCCATGCAGTTGACCGGGATGCTGTGCCAAAAGCGCTGCCCCGCATCCGCTCAAAGGCTGACCCGCCTAATCCGCTCCGGGCGCCGCTGCCGGCATAACTTCTGTCCAAGAACTCTTCAGGTATTTCACTGATAAAACGGCTGGGCTCATTTTGTATAAGGCTCCCGAACCGGTAACGCGAGTTGGCGTGGGTGATCCATAGCTTTTGTTTGGCCCTGGTAACCACCACGTAAAACAAACGTCTTTCTTCCTCCAGCTCTTCACGGGTATTAATGCTCATGGCATTGGGGAATAAGGTTTCTTCCAGCCCGGCAGCAAACACACAACTGAACTCCAAGCCTTTTGCCGCGTGTATGGTCATGAGCTTTACCGTATCGGCATCGGTATTTTTGTTATCGGCATCGGTTAATAAGGTAATTTGCTGCAGGTAAGTACCGAGGGTTTTATCTTCTGCCTCCGGAACCTCATTAGCAGGATCGGCGGGTACGCCCGCTTCCACCGTTTCGCTATCCTTATTGAATAGTCCCTCAGCCATTTCCTCCGCTGCCGGCTCTTCTCCTGTTTCCGTAATGCTTTCTTCCGGGGTTTCTAAAGGGCTCTCCACCCACTCTTTAATAGAGTTCAGCAATTCCTGTATGTTCTCGTACCGGGCCACACCTTCCGTGCTCTTATCATTAAACAGTTCCTTTACAAAATTGGTTTGCTTTCCCACATGCACAGCCACATCGTATGCGTTTTTATGCTGCAGCATGCTCGAAAAGCTTCTGATCATGAGTACAAACTGCTCAATAGATTCCAGGGTTGCACCTTTATAGCCAAATTCACGGGCACGTTCCAATACCTGCCAGAAAGAAATATTATTTTCATTGGCCGCCAGTATAGCCCTGTCTACCGAGGTTTTACCAATTCCCCTTGCGGGGTAATTGATGATGCGCTTTAAGGCCTCTTCATCTGTTGGATTTACCAGCACGCGCAAATAAGACACATAATCCTTGATCTCTTTTCGCTGGTAAAAGCTTATGCCTCCGTAAATGGTATAGGCAATGCCCATGCGCCGCAGGGCTTCTTCAAAAGCACGGCTTTGCGCATTGGTACGGTACAGGATGGCAAAATCCTTATTCTGAAAATGGTTACGCAGCTTTTGTTCCTGTATAGTATCTGCCACAAATTTCCCTTCATCGTTATCCGACATGGTGCGCACCAGCCTTATCTTTTCACCGGTTACATTTTCGGTAAACAGTGTTTTCTCAATTTGTCCTTTATTATTGCTTATAATTTCGTTGGCTACATTTAAAATGTTTTGTGTGCTGCGGTAATTCTGTTCCAGCTTTACCACTTTCACATCATCATAATCCTTCTGGAATTGCAGTATATTTTCTATGGTAGCGCCACGAAAGCTGTAAATACTCTGGGCGTCGTCGCCCACTACGCAAACATTTTCATGCATAGCACCGAGCAGTTTTATGATCTCGTATTGCGCGGGATTGGTATCCTGGTATTCATCAATTAAAATGTATTTGAACTTACGCTGATATTTGCTTAATGCCTCCGGGAAGTGCTTAAGCAGCTCATACATCTTTATCAGCAGGTCGTCAAAATCCATAGCGCCGTTCCTGAAACAGCGTTTGGTGTAGGCATCAAAAATTTTTGCGATGGCCGGGCGGTTGCTGCGCAGATCTTCCTGTTGAATACCATAATCATTGGCATATTCTTCGGCATTTACCAGTGCATTTTTTGCGCTGGAAATGCGGTTATACACCGTAGCAGGCTTATAATGCTTATCGTCTAAATTCATTTCATTTACAACGGCCTTTATTACGCTTTTCGCATCATCCGTATCGTAAATGGTGAAATGGTTGGGATAACCCAGGCGGTGCGCTTCACCGCGAAGGATACGGGCAAACACACTGTGAAAAGTTCCGATATATAAGTTACGGGCTTCATTGTTGCCGAGAATATGCTCTATTCTTTCCTTCATTTCTTTGGCCGCCTTATTGGTAAAGGTGAGCGCCAGTATGTTAAAGGCATCCACGCCATTGGCCATAAGGTGAGCTATGCGCGTGGTAAGCACTTTGGTTTTGCCGCTGCCAGCCCCGGCGATGATCATTAACGGACCATCTATATGTAATACGGCTTCTTTCTGCCGCTCATTCAAACCCTTTAAATAATCCTGCATGGGTGCAAGTTAAGAAAAGGATGAAAGCCGGAAAACTTTGTAGAGAAATAGCAATAAAAAATGTGCGCAGCAAAAGCCACGCACATTACCAGTGCGTTTCATAGGCAGGCATACCAAATTATAATAATTCAAAAATTTACGCAGCCTGTTTCCTGGCAGATATGTTTTCCAGCTTCCTGGCAATAATCATTTCCGCCGCCGGGTGAACTGCCGGATCACGCGCATCTTTCATGATTGCAAAACGATCCAGGGATTCATCCCATCCAAAAATACAGATAGCACTATCATTCATGCTCACGCGAAAACGTAATTTTTCCCTGCCGTTGAGGTAGGGCGTTGCTTTTACGATATAAGGTTTACCCTCTGCCATAATTTCAAATATTTCTGTTGTTGGTTTCATATCCATATTTTTTGATGATTTAATATCTATTGTTTTGCAAGAAACAGGCCATTTATAGATTAATAACCTGGTGTATATATATAGCATACTGTTTGCTAATGATTTATGGGGGATTTAATAATGCTGCAAAAGAAAGGGCACAGATCATTTTCCTGCCTGAAAATTGGTGGGGAATTGTAGAATAAAAGGGACGCTTAAGCACGTTAACAAAATTTTACAAAATGCCGGTTAAGAAAAAACTTAGTCTTTCTGTTGTAAATTTGCATTTCCTTCAGGCGCCGCGAAAGGTGATTTCATCATCAGGCGGTAAGGTCAACAATTGCTTCGTCTGTTATTTTAAACAGTAGTATATATGCGTAAATCACATGCAGGCGGTAACCCCGATGTAGTTTTGGTAGGAGCGGGTATAATGAGCGCTACATTGGGTGTAATGTTAAAAGAATTGCAACCTGACCTGGTTATCCACGTAATAGAGCGGTTAGATACAGTAGCTGCTGAAAGCTCTGACGCATGGAATAATGCAGGCACCGGGCATTCGGCGTTTTGTGAATTGAACTATACGCCGCAAAAGGAAGATGGCAGTATTGACTGCAGCAAAGCCATCAACATTGCCGGGCAGTTTGTGCAAAGCCGCGAGTTCTGGGCCTATTTGATTGAACAGGGGTACATCCGCAATCCGGAAGACTTTATCCGTTCCGTACCTCATGTTAGTTTTGTGCAGGGCGAAGAAAATGTTGCCTATCTCAAAAAGCGTTTTGAAGCGCTTACGCAATATGACCTGTTTAAAGGCATGCTCTATTCGGAGGATCATGCACGGTTAACAAAGCTGATGCCGTTGGTAATGGAAGGACGCGACCCTTCGGCAAAAGTGGCGGCTACCCGGATGAATGCCGGTACCGATGTTAATTTTGGCGCACTTACCCGCAAACTGTTCCGGTATTTATTTGACTTCCCAAGCGTAAAACTGCACCTGGCCCATGAAGTAAACGACCTGAGCCAGGATGCCTCCGGGTTGTGGCACATTAAAATCAAAAATCTTACTACCGATAAAAAAAGAACGATTACCACACCTTTTGTTTTCATAGGTGCAGGTGGCGGCTCCTTACCCCTGCTCGAAAAATCAGGTATTCCCGAAAGCAGGGGCTATGGCGGATTCCCGGTAAGCGGACAGTGGCTCATTTGTAATAATCCTGCCATTATTGAGCGGCATAATGCCAAGGTATACGGCAAAGCTGCGGTAGGCTCTCCTCCTATGAGTGTGCCTCATTTAGACACAAGGGTGATTGACGGAAAGAGGTCATTGCTTTTTGGACCGTATGCCGGGTTTTCTACCAAATTTCTCAAAAACGGGTCCTTATGGGATCTTCCCGCTTCCATTAAGCTGAGTAATATCAAGCCCATGGTAATGGCGGGTATCCATAACCTGCCGCTAACCAAATATCTTATTGACCAGGTAAGCCAATCGGGCGAAGACAGGATAGAAGCCCTGCGAGAATATTTTCCCAATGCTGTAGCCGAAGACTGGGATTTGGAGGTTGCAGGCCAAAGAGTGCAGGTAATTAAAAAAGATGAAGAGGAAGGCGGTGTGCTGGAGTTTGGAACGGAAGTGGTAAATGCTGCAGATGGCAGTATAGCCGCATTATTAGGTGCATCACCCGGCGCTTCCACGGCGGTAGCTATTATGATTGATCTTTTGCACCGCTGCTTCGCTGATAAAATGAAAACAGCGGAGTGGCAAAGCAAAATACAAAAGATGATCCCTTCATACGGGCAATCGCTAACAGATAATGAAATGCTGATCCGGCAGTCGGGGAAAAGAACCGCGGCAGCACTGAACCTGGCAGATGTGAGCACTGTGGAAACAGGAAGCCTGACAGGCAACTAAGACATGAGGCGTATAATCAATAATTCGCGAATTGCGAATTGAATTCACGGTCAAGTAGCTTAAATTCTCTCAACGGAAATCTTAATAATATAACGTGAATTTTGGATGCCCGGGAATGAAAACCAGTTTGTTATTGGTTCTGTTTCTGAATATCTATCATATGCATAAGTGCACATAGTTCTTACTATTGTGTTCCTATGTTTCTATTGTGCCTTTGTGTTGACCTATAACAAACACAGGAAACTCATGGTACACAAAAAAATCCATATCGTGTTTTCCAATGCCTGTGAAATCAATATTCCTGTACAATA
>NZ_DAOMQT010000066.1:0-20932 GCF_035445465.1 Agriterribacter sp. | reverse complement strand
GGGCGGCCCGCCGTGGGCGGTGTCTTCACCGCCCACATGAAGCAAAGCAATGCGATAATTTGGAATGCACCCATTAGAAGCGTTGCATAGCAGTGCAGCAGGCTGTAGTATTTTAAGCCTGCTATTGCATTTCATTGATAATTTGCTTATTTTTCTATTGGTCATACCGGTAACATTATTCCGTTCCCCTGATTTTCATTTCCGATGAATGTACAATAGTGTACAGGATGATTAGTGCGCTAAAATATACTCCCATGCGTTTCACTTCACTCTTTCAACTGGAAGAAAATTTACTTCAAACCGGGAATAACGGTGAATATGCCTTTAATAAAATTTCCATTCCCGTTAAGGGAGAAGATATTGTTTTAAACGGGATGCTTACTACAGCTAAAAACCGTTCAAAATATTACTATGCGGTGGAGCATCCCAAACAAAGGATCGTATTGCATTTTACGGCAGGGCAGATTCGGTCCGACCTGTCGGCGCTTACCAGGGATAATTATCACGTTTCCGTAGCTTTTGTAATTGGCAGAAATGGAATGATCTACCAGTTGTTTTCTTCAAAATACTGGTCGGGACATATCGGCAAAGGTATCGGCAATGAAGGCACAGGTAATGCGCAGGACAAGTGCACAATAGGAATAGAGTTGTCGAATTATGGCTATTTAACTGAACGCAACGGTAATCTTGAAACGTATTATTCCAGGCAAAGAGATGCGCAGGGCAGGGAAGGCCCGGCTGATGTATATTGTTCATTAGATGAGCCGGCGGCCTATCAAAAAATTGAAACACCCTTCCGCGGGCAATCCTATTATGCTTCCTTTACCGGCGAACAAATGGAAAGCCTGGTGATACTGCTCCGTTATCTTACCACGCAATACAATATTCCAAGGGGCTTCCTGCCGGAATCGAAACGGTACCTGGCTACGGAGGAAGTGCTTTCATTTAAAGGCATCGTGTCGCATATTAATTACCGTTCATCCGGTAAGTGGGATATTGGGCCGGCATTCAACTGGAACAGCCTTATCGCTGATGTTCAGGCATCTGTATTTGAACCTCGTTTTGCAAAACCGGAACTAAAACCGAAAAGCATGCTTGAAAACGCAGATATGGAGCTGAATGCAGAAGATCAGTTAGATGCGTTTTTGCCTGAACCGATGGATGCCGCCCGTGAAGATGAACCCTATGAAGAAATACCTCGTTTTGAAGCAGATAAATAAAATGTATCCATTTCGGTTAAGCTTTGCCGTAATATTTTAGTGATGGGTTTTTCTTTTCGGTTAAAAGGAGTGAACGTTAAAATTGCAATAATGTCTTTAGATGTACAAACTGTTGCTTCCCGTATCAGGGAAAGATTAGACAGGATGGATAAAAAAAACGCCACAGCATTGTGCAACGAACTGATCCTGTTCTTGTATGGGGCAGACGATGCATTTCCATCGGCCGAAGGAGAAAAGATATTGCAGTACCTGCGCAATAAGCGAATGTTTTCACAAATGCAGCGGGTAGCGGATGCGCTCATGCAAACCGGCCGGGCCACATTTACAATACACCGCCAATACGCACAATCGCAGATTGACCAGGGGAATTATACGGCTGCCCTGGCCATATTAAACCAGTTGATCATTGAAACGGCCAAAGCGGAAAATGTAAATGTAAAAGCCGCAAAAGAAAACAGGGAAGCAAAGGGCCTGCTTGGACGTGTGTATAAGCAGTTATATGTTAATGCTCAAAATAACAGTGTTCGCAGGGAAGATTTTATCCGGCGGGCGATTGATGCTTATGGAGCAGCGTATAATGCTGCTCCGGAAACTGCTTTATGGCACGGTATTAACGTGGTGGCACTTGTGCAGCGGGCAAAATCAGACGGGATAAAAGACCCGGTGTGGCCCAAAGATCAGGAGCTCGCTGCATCTATATTGGCAGTAATTCAGCAACGGTATGATAACAGGGAGGCCACGATATGGCAATTTGCCACGGCCTGTGAAGCTTGCGTTGCGCTGCAAAAGCCGGAGGAGGCAATGCATTGGTTAAGCGGCTACCTGCGCATGCCTGATGTGGATGCCTTTGAAATAGCCAGCATGTTAAGGCAAATGAAAGAGATCTGGCGGTTAGACATGCATTCGGAAATGGGCCAAATGATCCTTCCCCTGTTGCAGGCCGAATTGCTGAAGCGGGAAGGAGGAAGCTTTACAATAGATGCCGGGATGCTGCAGGAGCAGGCGGAAATGGAAGCACATATTTCCACTGCGTATGCAGGTATTACGGGAAAAGCATCAGACAATAAAACGATGCCCAAGCTGGAAAAGATTTTTGGAGAGGATTCTTTTAACACCTACAGGTGGTATATGACAGGCGCCAACCGCTGTATGGCTATAGCCAGGATAGGCAGGGATGCTACCAAAGGATTGGGCACCGGCTTTTTGGTAAGAGGAGCCGATCTGCACGAAAGCCTGGGTGAGGAACTCCTGCTATTAACCAATGCCCATGTAGTGAGCAACAATCCCGGGGAGAAGGCCCTGCAGCCCGATGAAGCTGTTGTAACTTTTGAAGTGTTAGACAAAGGAGCTGCCGAACTTCGCATAGCAGAAATACTATGGTCATCGCCCATCAATTTGTTAGACGCTTCCGTATTGCGTTTTGATAAGGAAAGTCTTGCGATAGTAAAAACGTTAACAAAGGATATTACCTTTTACCCGCTTGCTAAAAGACTGCCTGCTATCCAGGCTGACGCCCCACCTGAGGAACGGATCTATATTATTGGCCACCCGGCAGGCGGCACGCTGCAGTTGTCGTTCCAGGATAATTTGTTGCTGGATTATGAAGACCCCAGAATACATTACCGCACGCCCACAACGGGGGGGAGCTCCGGCAGCCCGGTATTTAACCAGCAATGGGAGCTGATAGGGCTGCATCATGCCGGAAGCGAAGAAATGCCGAGGCTCCATGGCAAACCCGGAACATACCAGGCCAACGAAGGCATGTGGATACAGGCAATTAAAAATGCGATCACGTTTTAAAAAACATTTTCTTTCAGATCCACTTCTTTGATCTTCGCCTTTATGATAGCATAAGTGATTTTTGAGAAAGGGTTGTTGCCGCTATCATTTAACGCATCAATTTCGCTCATGCCATCGGGCGCTAAAATTCCAAACCCGGAATAGTAAACAGGATTGGCACCGAGAATCGTGTCGTAATCCGATTTGCGGGCCATTACCCATAATCCGGGATTCAGGCAGCTTACTTTAACGGTTGACAAGTCGCTGCCCAACTCTTCCTTTCCCGCCTGGGTAAAGCTTAATTTTACTGCCTGGCTTTGAAAAAGTATTTCAGGCGCTTTATCAAAAAGGTTATCCAGCATGCCTGCAATGGAATTAACGGCTACTTCCGTAATGCCGCCGAATCCAATTAATGACATAAGGTTTTTTGCCGAGTCGGATTTTGCGAAAGTAAATATTTTCTGCCACCATTTGGGCTCATCGTGTTTCACTACATTTAATGAAATTTGGCCTACACCACCCGGCAACGAAATCGGTTTGTTTCCTAAAGCGGTTTCCGTACTTTGTTTAAAATCCTTCGGTTCTGCTCTTTTTCTTTTTATTTCGTTGTAGAGATCCAGTCCGCCGTTGATGCAATAGAATAGTTTTTCCAGTCCTGTAATTTTATGTTCCTGTCCTACTTTCAACTGTAAGGTAGCTTTTGTTTTGGGGTCAATATTTTCATTGGAGCCGATTTTAAAACCTTCAAAGTCGAGCAGCATATTAATATCGGGTTTTTCAGTTCCCTGTAGTTTAGGTACTACTTCGGTAGTATTAAGCACTCTTTTGTCGCCGTCAGACAATTGCAAAAGAATGAACTGATTGGCCGCGTCGTCAGCGCTTTCTAAAAATGATTTAGACTGGTTTCCTTTTTGCTGATCATCTTCCCATGCTGCCTGGTTAAACAATGATCCGCTTTTTGATTGAAAGATGGGCATAAATAAAAATTTATAGTAAAAAAATAAACGAACCCTTCTCATGCGCTGTATCTTTCTGTGAGGGTTTATTATTTTAGGGTGGGCTGGTTTTGCAAATGCCGGATAAGAGGATTCAGTATAGTAATAACCGAACGTACGTTTTCACAGAGCGGGAACTGAAGTAAGCAGGTGTAAAATAATAGTGTGAATATAATAAAAATTAAATTACATATTAAAAGGAAACATGCAATAAAAAGGGAGTTGAGGAGGCGTTATTTTCAACCCGGGTTATTTTACACGGGTTGGATTATTGATAACAAAATTTTCCCAACTGCTTTTTGTTTTCCGTACTGCTTTAGCCTGCTTATCCTGTAGCGGGGAAGTCATTTGAAACTGGTGGCAAACCGCTACAGCCAGCGCATCCGAAGCGTCGAATGCAGGAGAGGCGGAAGAAAGATTGGCGATCCGTTGCAGCATCTTCCATACCTGTTCTTTATCGGCATTGCCGTTGCCGGTTATGGATTGTTTTACTTTCCGCGGAGAATACTCTGTTACCGGTATGCCCGCCTGCATGGCTACGGCAATGGCAACACCCTGCGCCCTTCCCAGCTTAAGCATACTTTGTACGTTTTTGCCAAAAAAAGGAGCTTCAATAGCAAAATGCTGGGGGTGAAAAGTGTTGATAATGGCAAGTATTCTTTGCTGTATAATATGCAGCCTTTCGTAATGATCCTTCTTTGCCGACAGTTTTATGGCATCCATTTCCAATAATTCTATGGCTCTGCCGTTTACAGCAATAACCCCATAACCCATTACAAGGGTGCCGGGGTCAATACCTAAGATGATCTGGCTGTTGTTTTGCAAAATGAACTGCTTAAAAAATGATTATACCTAACAAAAGTATCAAAATATTCCTCAACCGGGTAATTGGGCCCGCATTGTTTGTTTGGCTAACCTACACCATTTACCGGCAAATACGGGAGCAGCCCGATCTGCATCAGTCTGTGCAGCATATGAAGGCAGCGGTATACGGACCGGAGGCATGGAAATGCTGGTTGGCCATTATGCTCGTAGTGCTCAACTGGCTCATTGAAGCCCGTAAATGGAAAATTTTACTGCATCCGTTAGAACCTGTTTCGTTGCGGCATTCCCTGAAAGCGGTGCTGGCAGGTCTTGCATTTGGCTTTGGCACACCAAACCGTATTGGCGAGTATGGAGGCAGGGCTCTATATGTTAGTGAGGGAAAACGGATCAGTTCCTTATCCTTAACTGTTGTTGGCAGCTTTAGCCAGTTGCTCATCACTTTATTTTTCGGAAGCCTGGGCATTTTGATTATGGAAACCGGTAATACAGGATGGTCGTTTGCAATGTATACAGGAGTATTTGCGGTAACCGGATTTTGTGCCTGCCTGTATTTTCGGTTAGGGTGGATAGTGAGTATTGCAGAGAGACTGAAATTGCCCGGTAAATGGTTGCAGCATTTTATGATCTTACCTGCGGTGAGTGTTACAATTTTGTTAAGAGTATTGTGCCTGTCGGCTGTGCGGTATCTTGTATTCCTTTGCCAGTATATATTACTGCTGGAAGTGATGCAGGTGCATGCGGGATGGTGGAACGCTTTCTGGCTAATAAGTGTATTATATCTTATATTAGCGGTTGTTCCTACTATGGCGTTACTTGAACTGGGCATAAGAGGTAAAGCAGGCATCCTGCTCTTTCAAACTTTCAGTGCAAACACGGTGGGGATCTATGCAGCGTCTACGGGTATCTGGCTTGTCAATCTGGTATTACCGGCTTTGGCAGGCGGTTTGCTTGCCATAAGACATAAAATATTTAATATTAAACAATGAGGCGAAAAATCATTAGTACCCTTTTATCGGTATTGATTAGTGTACAGCTTAGCGCTGATAGTGATTTTTGCGGGATCAATAATACGAGTTTTTCTTCCGGCGAAAGCATAACGCTTAAAGTGTTTTATAATGTGGTTGGTTTATACGTGGATGCCGGTACAGCAACCTTCAACGCACAACTGGAAAACTATAATGGCAAACCGGTATACCATGCTGTGGGTGAGGGGCGATCTAACTCCTCTTACGACTGGATATTTAAAGTGCGCGACCGGTACGAGACCTATATGGATACGGCAACGCTTAGACCCTATCGTTTTATACGGAACGTACACGAAGGAAACTATAAAAAACATGAGAACGCCAGCTTTAACCACGAGGCAAAAAGCGTGGTTACCACCAGAGGTGTTTTTAAAACGCAGGATTGCGTACAGGATATCATAAGCGCGGTGTACTATGCACGCAATATTGACTTTTCTAAATACAAGCCAAACGATAAAATCAATTTGAGCGTATTCCTCGATGACGAGATGCATGACATTTATATACGGTACATCGGAAAGGAAACCATCAAAACCCGCTATGGAAAATTCAGGGCTATTAAGTTCAGGCCTTTCCTTATCAAAGGAACCGTATTTGAAGGCGGCGAAAAAATGACAGTGTGGGTAAGCGATGATGCCAACCATCTTCCCCTTCGTATTGAAAGTCCTATTGTGGTGGGCAATATAAAAGCCGATATGATGGGCTACCGCAACCTGCGTTACCCTTTAACCTCTATGATTAAATTCAGGTAGGAGGAAGAAGTTGCAGGGTACAGGATTTGAGATTTGAAATTTAAGATTTGATATTGCATCCGTTCGGGTTTCGGATTTACGGCTTCGGATTTGAATTCACCACAACAGGTTTTCTTTGGTTCTTGCTTTTTGTGATTTGGTCAGTTGCGAATAGTGAATAGTGAGAGGTGAATGGTGAGTATCAGTTATAGCATTCCCTGAAACCTGTAACCTGAGACCTGCAACCTCTCCCCACCTAACTACAAACCCTAAACTTTCAAACCATAAACGCTATACCTGTTCTCATTTACATGCAGACCGTTCATCCTTAACAAAATAGCTTCTGTATTGCTTCGATCCGGGATCCATGCAGCCTTCGAGGTTGAGCAGCTCCACTTTACGGAAATCAATTTCCTGTCCTTCGCTTTGCAGGGCTATAAAACCCGATGACAATAATTTTCCGTCTATTTTAATTTTGGGGTCATAATTATTGGCCACACCGCCGCCAATTTGGGGTTGGGAATATTGCAGTACGGTGTCGCCGTTAATAATATGCGTGATCAGCGAATCGCCCAGCACAATGGCTTCCGCCCTAACCCATTGCTCCCCTTCATAGGTTTCGGAAGAAGAATTGATGCAATGCCTGGGATCTATTTTACCATTATATACTACATCTGTTCCCGGCGAGCACATATTACCTGTAGGACGCGGCTTTCCGTCGCCCAGCCCGGCCAAAAACTGCATTTCAACCGATATGGGCCAGTCCTGTTCACGCGGCATGGTTCGCGGATCCTGCGAGTGAAGCATTACACCACTATTCTTTAAAGTATATTCCGGGGCATCTTTACGCCATATACCTGTGAATCGGTATTCCACCACCAGGTGATAATAGGAGAAGGGTTGCTTAAAGTACAAATGACCATAACGGTTATTAAAGCTGTCGTACTGGTCGTAGCGTACTTTGATCAGTCCGTCTTCCACGTGGAAAGTATTGCCGAAATTATCGCCTGTTTCATGGTGGTGGATCTTTACGATCCAGTCATTTATATCCTTGCCGTTAAAAAGCGATATCCAGTCTTCCTTACCGGCTCTGCTATTTGTATTCTTTTGAGTAGTGCAGGAGCCGTACAGCAGCATCGTTAATATCAATCCGTATATATATATTTTCATCTGCTTTTTTTAAATGTTAGTGGTGTTATTATTTTCCCGGTTCGCGCCGCGCTTTTCCCGTTTTTATCCGGTATGTTTTTTACAGCAAATGATCTATCCAATTTCCTCCAGCTTAAACACTTCCTTCATTCTTATTCCCCTTTCCGTCATTTGCAGTGTACAGCATTCATATAAAGGATCGTGTTCAAAGAACAGGGTAAAATTATTTTGCAACGCTTCCTGCAGGAAGGCTTTCTTTTCCTGGAGCGTGGTTAAAGGAAACATATCATAAGCCATAACGTAAGGTATGGGTATATGTCCCACCGAAGGCAGCAGGTCGGCCACGTACACCAGTGTTCTCCCGTTGTAATTATTAATCTGCGGAAGCATCATGGCGTGCGTATGCCCGTTCACGAAACGAATGGTTACATTGTCGGAGAAGGCAATATCTTCCCTTATTTCTATAAATTTCAGCTTGCCGCTGTCCTGTATGGGTTGTATGTTTTCTTTCAGAAAGGAAGCTTTTTCCCTGTCGTTGGGTTTAATTGCCCACTGCCAGTGCTGTTCATTGCTCCAGTAAGTGGCGTTTTTAAAGGCCGGCGCCATTTTATTCTTTTCCACTACAATAGCGCCTCCCACATGATCAAAATGCAAATGGGTGAGCAATACATCCGTAATATCATTACGGTGAAAGCCATGCCTGGCAAGCGATTTATCCAGCGTATCGTCTCCATGCAGGTAATAGTGGCTGAAAAATTTAGCGTCCTGCTTGTTCCCGATACCGGTGTCTGTAAGGATAAGGCGGTTACCGTCTTCAATGAGCAGGCAGCGCATGGCCCAGGTGCAGAGGTTGTTTTCATCGGCAGGATTTAATTTGTTCCAGATGCTTTTAGGTACTACGCCAAACATGGCGCCGCCATCTAATTTAAAATACCCGGTGTTGATGGAGTAGAGTTTCATATCGCAACGTTAATGAATTTTTGAACTGCGAATGTATATGCTTTTTCGCATCTGCCGTTACCGGCATCATAAGAGCGCGTTACCGGGCCGGGGCACAATCTGTGAACGGTTTGCTCTATAGTTACGCTGTGCTTCCTGCGCTTTATATCTTTACCAGCTTCCATTTTCCTTTCCTGAATATCAGGAAGGAAACAATAGTAATGGCTGTTTCAGCTACCGGTATGGCGATAAACACACCTGCCGGCCCCCAGCCAAAAGTATTCGCCATTAGCCAGGCTATGGGTATCTGGAAAAACCAGAATCCAAACAGGTTTACCCATGTAGGCGTCCGGGTATCGCCGGCGCCGTTAAACGCGTTGGATATAACCATGCCGATGCCGTAAAAAACATACCCCGCGCTGATAATGCGCATGGCCAGCACAGCATAGGCTTTTACATCGGGTTCCGTTGTAAAAAAGGAAGCGATCCATTCAGCAAACACCAGAAATACAACTGAAACAATACCCATAAACACGGCATTGTATCTTACCGTTTTTGCCACCGATTCCTGCGCGCGCCCGGGCAATCCTGCACCGAGGTTTTGCCCCACCAGTGTAGCTGCCGCATTGCTCATGCCCCAGGCAGGTAATATAAAAAACATCACAACCCTTAATGCAATCTGGTATCCGGCGGAAGCCTCACTGTGACCAGTATGCGCCACAATGCCTGCCAGTACAATCCAGCTGCCCGATCCTATAAGAAACTGCAGGGAGCCCGGCCAGGCAATATTGGCAAGCGACTTCAGTATGCTCCATACCGGCTTAAAATGGCGCAGGGCAATTTGTATAACACCCTTCCCGTTAAATAAATGATACAACTGGTATACCACGCCAATTCCTCTTCCGATAGTTGTGGCCAAAGCAGCGCCGGTTAACCCCAGTGCGGGAACAGGTCCCCAGCCACGTATAAGCAGCGGACATAAAATAATATTGCAAATATTGGCCAGCCATAAGCTCTTCATTGCAATCATAGGGTTGCCCGCTCCCCTGAATATGCCATTGATCAGGAAAAGCAGCATAATCACCACGCTGCCCCCCATAATAATGCGGGCATAGGTTGTGCCTTCCGCAATGGCGGCATCCTCTGCGCCCATCATCCGGAGGATGTCGGCCGCAAAAGCTGCGCCCGTGATACTTATTACAACAGTAATGGTAATAGCCAGTATCACGGTCTGCCCTGCTGCACGGGCTGCTTCCGGCTTGTTTTTTTCGCCAATACGTCTTGCCACCATAGCGCTCGCCGCCATACTAATACCCATTGCCAGTGAATAAACAATGGTAATAACAGATTCGGTTAATCCCACGGTTGATGTGGCATGCTTGCCGAGGTGGCTTACAAAAAAAATATCTACAACAGCAAATACACTCTCCATGCTCATTTCAAGCATCATCGGAATGGCCAGTAATATTACTCCTTTGCGTATGCTGCCGGATGTGTAGTCTTGTTCCTTTCCGCTAACCGCTTCTTTTAGTAAAGTCCAGGCAGAAGCAGGAACCCACCACCTGTTACCGCTTTTAGTCATGTAAAAAAATTGAGTGCTAAAAAATGAGTATAATTGAAAAATAAAAAACGCTAACCCCGGAAGCTATAAAAGACGGATCCGGTATAGAAAGATGACGCCCGGGGGCTTACTACATTTTCATAATGCGTTCAGTTGAAGGGTGTAAAAGTAATCAATGGTTTTGGATTTCAAAATTTATCCGCTGCTGTTCATCAAAAATCATTTTACTTTTTTGACGCGGGCAGTCAATCTTTTTGTAATTTCCTTTTTTTGAATGGCATAGGCTTATCCGGCACCATAATGCAGGATAACACACTGCAGAGGAAGTCATACAAACCACCAAATGATTATCATGAGAGCAAAAGTGCGGTTTCAGCTATCGTTAATGATGTTTCTTGAATTTTTTGTATGGGGCGCATGGTATAGTGCCATAGCGGTTTACATGTCATCTAACGGCATGAAAAGCTTAACGCACTGGCCTTTTACCGTAAACGCCATAGCAGCCATTGTGGCGCCTTTTTTTGTGGGGTTAATAGCCGACCGTTATTTTGCCACTCAAAAAGTGCTGGGTACACTGCACCTGCTGGGTGCTGTTTTTATGTTTATTACTCCTTCGCTTACCGGTAGTCCGGTATTATTTATCCTGTCGCTGCTGGCTTATAATATTTGTTATATGCCTACCATGAGCCTCGCCAATACGCTGGCATTTCATCAAATGACGCAACAGGAAAAACAATTTCCCGCCATCAGGGTATTTGGTACCATTGGCTGGATAGCCGCCGGGCTAACCATTAGTTTTGTGCTGGTTTCCTTTGTGCAGCAGGATATACAGCCCGAAGCCACCGCGCTTCCTTTATATCTTACAGCAGGCGCCAGCCTTTTGCTGGGCTTGTATAGCTTTGCTTTGCCGCATACGCCACCACCGGCCGCGGGCAAAAAAGTAAGCGTTCGAACCATTATTGGAGTGGATGCATTTAAGCGTTTGGGCAGCCGTTCCTTTTATGTTTTTTTGGCCAGCTCCCTGCTGATCTGCATTCCATTGGCTGTATATTATAATTATACCCAGTTGTTCCTGGAGAACTCGCGGTTTAAGAATATTGCGGCAACACAAACCATAGGACAGGCTTCCGAAATGATCTTTATGCTTTTGATGCCATTGTTCTTCAGGAGGCTTGGGGTTAAATGGATGCTGGCCGTAGGCATGCTGGCCTGGGTGGTAAGGTATGGTTTTTTTGCCGCTGCTGCTCCCGAAACAACTACGTGGATGATTATGGCCGGCATTGCTTTACATGGCATTTGCTACGACTTCTTTTTTGTAACCGGGCAAATTTATATGGACAAGAAAGCAAGTCCCGAAATCCGGGGGCAGGCCCAGGGGCTCATGATATTGGTAACCTATGGTATAGGTATGCTGATAGGCGCCCAGATTGCGGGGGAACTGTATAACAGCTTCCTCAAAGACGGCGCTTCGCTTTCATTGTTGCAATGGCGGGATTTTTGGTGGATACCTGCGGCATTTGCCGGCGGCGTATTATTGTTTTTTATTGCTGCGTTTAATGAAAAAATTAAATAGTGAATAGTGAATTATTAGCAGCCACTGTTTAATCACATCTCAAACCAAATAATATCATGCAAAAAATTGCTATGCTTGGTTCCGGTTTTATCGGAAGATTTTATGCAGATTCTCTGCAGGGATACCGTAACAAAGACAAAATTGTGAGCGTTTATTCCCGGCGCGAAGAAAGCGCCAAAAAATTTGCACAGGATTATAATGTGCCTTATTGGACAACTACTATGGAAGAAGCTATTGCCCGTGCTGAGGTGGATGTGGTATGCATATCGTTGCCGAATCATTTGCACGAAGAAGCGGTATTGCTTTGCTGCAAGCACAAAAAAGCCGTGATCACCACGAAGCCCCTGGGCAGGAATGCGGCAGAAGCCAAACGCATGCTGGAAGCGGTAGAGAAGGCCGGTATATTTAACGGGTATCTCGAAGACCTGGTATATACGCCCAAATTCATTAAGGCGCATGAAAGTGTTAAGAACGGAGCTTTGGGACGGATACTCTGGGCCAAATCAAGAGAAACGCATCCCGGCCCCCACAGCGACTGGTTCTGGAATATTGAACAGGCGGGCGGCGGATGCATACTCGATTTGGGCTGTCATTGCGTGGAAATTACCCGCAGCTATATTGGTAAAGATATACGGCCTGTTGAAGTGATGTGCTGGGCCGATACACAGGTAAAACCCATTGACGCCGAAGATCATAGTATTGGTTTGGTGAAATATGAGAATGGCGCCATCGCCCAGTTTGAAGTGAGCTGGACCTTCCGCGGCGGGCTCGACCTGCGCGATGAGGTAATGGGAACGGAAGGAACGATATGGACAAACAGCTTTTTGCGTACCGGTTTTGAAATGTTTACCACGGGCAAGGGCGCCGACTACGTGGCAGAAAAAGCGGAAAGCAATAGCGGCTGGTTGTTTCCCGTGGGTGATGAGCTGAATGAGCTGGGCTATAATCACATGTTCATGGATATGTTCAATTCGCTGGAGCAGGGCAAAGCTCCTAAAGAAACTTTTTATGATGGTTACGTGGTGAACTGTATTTTGGATGCGGCTTATCGTTCTGCGAAAAGCAAGCTGTGGGAGCCCGTGCAGTTAGATATATGGCGGGGGAAAACCGGTGTAACCAAAGACAGCCACTTGGTGGAGTATGATAAAGACCATTACCTGGTGAAGGAAGAAGTAACCCATTATGGCGCAAAAAAGCTGATACTTAAAGAGAAGCAATCAGGTAAAATAGTAGAAAAAATATTGAATTAATATGAAACCGGTAGCGGTGTGTGCCACCTAACATACCGTTACCTTTTACCGGACTTACAAAGCCTCATTTACAGATAAGCAGATATTATTCCAGTCCGAACACGCCTTTATTAAGCAATTGCAGGGTTTGTATTTTATATGCGGAAGGAACCAGCACTGAAACATTATGACTGCTGCCGCCATAGCTAACCATCCGAACCGGTACCTGCGACAGGGAATCAAACAACCTGCTTAATACGTTTGGCGTTTGCGCTATCTGGTTACCTACAATGGAAACAATGGTTTGGTCCTTATCGGTTACCACCGTGCCAAAAGGCTCCAGCTCTTTTAATATCTGTTCAAGATGGGTATCATTATCTATGGTAACCGATACGGCAACTTCTGAGGTGGTAACCATATCAATAGCGGTTTTGTATTTTTCAAATACCTCGAATATCTTTCGCAAAAAGCCATAAGCAAGCAACATGCGGCTGCTCTTGATTTTAATAGCAATGATGCCGTCTTTTGCCGCTACCGCTTTTACCCCTTCCGATCCGGCTTCCTGTGTAATGGTGGTGCCCGGCGCTTCGGGCTGCATCGTATTGAGCAATTTCACCGGCACCTTTTCCTGCTGTGCCGGCCAAATGCAGGTAGGATGTAAAATCTTTGCGCCAAAGTAGGCCAGCTCAGCAGCCTCTTCAAAGCTCAGTTGTATCACCGGTATGGTTGTTTTTACAATACGCGGGTCGTTATTATGCATACCGTCAATATCTGTCCATATCTCGCAAACACTGGCTTTTGCCGCCGCGGCAATCAAAGAAGCAGTGTAATCACTTCCGCCGCGTTTAAGGTTATCTACCTCACCTTTTGAATTGCGGCAGATATAACCCTGCGTAACAAATAATTTTTTATCGGCGTGCTGCTGCAGAATGCGGTTCAGCTTTACCCGTATGGCGTCAAAATAAGGTTCATCATTAGCGTCAATCTGCATGAAATCCAGGGCCGGCAAGAGCGCATGATCAATGCCTTTTTCTTCAAGATAGGTGCTGAAAAGCTTGGTGCTCATTAGTTCTCCCTGGGCCAGTATATCTTTATTCAGCGCTTCATTAAAAGATATCTTAAGAATGATGTTGAGGAAATCAAAATGTTCCGAAATGATGGCTTCGCCCTTTTTAAGCGGGGCTTCATTTTTCAGCAGGTCTTTAATAAAAGTATGATAGTGCACCTCAAGCCCGTCTATTATTTGTTTGGCCTGATGCTTGTCACCCTTAGCCAATGCTTCCCCAATAGATACCAGGGCATTGGTGGTACCGCTTAATGCACTTAGTACCACGATCTTTGATTCCTGGCCTGTAGTGATCAGTTTTGCTACCTGTTGCATCCTTTCCGGCTTTCCTACGGAAGTGCCGCCAAACTTCATGACTTTCATGATCTGCCGCTTTTTTAATTTTTGCCGTGCAAAGATAATGGGAAATACAAAGCACAAAGAACCAAATAAATCTCAAATCCGAAGCGAAATGCAACTATAAACTTCAAACCAAAAACCAAAATAAAAAAATCTGAAGGAATCTGAGAGGCTGCAAATAAAAAGGTGAAACATGGTAAGCGTCTGCCCAACACATGTTTCACCCGGTGTTACATTAAAAATCATCAAAAGGGCAGATCATCTGCCATTGGCGCAACTGCTTCGGCAGGTGCTGCTGAACCGGTAGCCGGTTCATTGTAAGCATTGGTTGTTTCTGCCTGTTCGTTCCGGTTTCCGCTACCGAGAAGCTGAACACTAAATACCCGCATGGTTAAAGAGGCGCCTGCGGTTCCGTCGTTCCGGGTAAAATTCCTTACTTCCGGTGTGCCTTCGGCGTATACCTGGGTGCCTTTTTTAAGATAAGGTGCAATGCCTGTTTTATCGGTCCAGTACGCGCATTCTACCCACGTGGTTTTTTCCTTTTGCTGGCCAGAAGAGTCGCGGAACTTTTCTGTATGCGCAACGCTGAAGTTAATAACGGATTTACCGTTTACGGCGTTGGTAATGCAATCTTTGCCTAAATTTCCTATTACCTGTAACTTAATCATAGCATTTGCTTTTTATGTTTTTAAATAAGACAAGTTAAATAATTTTTATTTTAAACGATAAGTTATGCTATAGAAATTAACGATGTCTTGTGTCTCCCGCTATACTGCCGTGTTGAGACGACATTGCCGCCACCTGGCAATAAACTAGCAGCAGGGCTTATATGGCCGATTGACAATATGGCAGTAAATGATCATGTGTCTGAATTAAGCGCTTTTTGCTAATTTTGAATTTAACCCCGCTAAGCGAAATATATAACATAGGTGTTTTGAAGAAACTTATCGTATCGTTACTCGACTTTTTCTATATTCCGTTTGAGAAAATGATAGACCGGCAAACATTCCGGTATATAGCCTGCGGAGGTGGTAATACATTAATGGATATTTTAATTTATTTTGTCACCTATAATTTTATTCTTCAAAAGCAAATTGTTCATACCCCGCTTATCAGCATCAGTCCGTATATTGCAGCGTTTATCATCTCATTTCTGATCACTTTTCCTATAGGGTTCCTGTTAATGAGAAATATTGTATTTCCGGGATCATCGCTGAGGGGCAGGGTGCAGTTATTCAGATATTTTATGCTGGTAATAGTTTGCGTGCTCCTGAATTATATTTTTATTAAGCTATTTGTAGAAGGGTTTCACATTTACCCTACCATTGCTAAAATATGGACCACTGCTATTGTAATTTCATTCAGCTATCTGACGCAACGCAATTTTACTTTTAAAGTGGAACGGAAAGCGGAATAAAATACTTAAGCCGCTTCTTTTACTTTTTGGGGATAAAAGAGAAAATAAGGAGCGGTGTTTTTCACCTGGCTTATTTATTTTTTTGCGGCCTAAGTAAATTATTCCTTACAATAACAGGTTTACACATAGGAAGGATGGTGTTATGCGTAGATTAGCAACAGCCGGTACAAAAAAAAGGATAAGGTTTATTAATAGCTGTCATGTCATAGCAATCCCGGGCTTTTGTTCTTTTGGTATAAAAATTTCCAGGCTACCGGTTAATAATGTTTGATTGAAAAGCGGCCATTTCAAATTTGAAAAGTAAATTCAGAGGTAAATACGGATAGTAAAAAGTAAATCCGGATTAAATATCCAAAAAATATCCAATAAACAGGATAAATTATAAACGGGAATTTGCTACCGTTTTTTAACGGTATTTTTGCTACCGTCTTTTAACGGTATTTTACTACCGTCTTTTAACGGTATTTTTTACCATTTTTAACGGTTTTTTTGCGGGGTAATTATCATTTGTTATTGACTCCCTTTATGATATAAATAATCTTAATTTGTAATTAATTGAATTGCATATATTTGTAAGCGTGTCCGTGTGTCTTCTTCTTTTAGCTTTACTGTGAATTAATTATTCATTCACTTTAAACCATTTAAATCATGCTTACAATTGAGAAGAAATCATTAAAAGTTGGAAAGTACGTTAGCACAGAACATGTAGACACTGTTATCAAAACTTACAAACAGGAAAGGTGGGTACACAATTCGGAACGCCTCGGCAAAGAAGATTCTTTAAGCGTATGGTACAGTATTGAAGAGCTGGAAGAATTTATGGCTACTTCAAAAGAAAACGGGGCCGATGGTATTAAGTTTTATTTTGCAGCTTATCCTGAAAATTATACTGAAAAAGCCGGGTTTGCCGGCCGCCAGACCTTAGTGCTGGTAGCTACCAAAACCAAAGAGCTGGAAACAGGTGTTGCCAATAAAGACATCTATATACAAAACGGGGAAAAAGCGGAAATACTGGCTTACAATGCAGGAAATATTTGCCCCCCATTTTGCAATAAACCGAAACCCACCGGTGCTGACGCTGACGATTGGGGTAATATTGGTGTTACCATTGTAGACAGGGGCGAAAAAGGACTGACCGTAGTATAAATTCCTGTTTTACCATATATCATTTTTTACAACCCCTTTAGTAAAAGGGGTTTTTTCTTTTATATATCTCATTGTTGCAAACTACCTTGCAGCAAGATGAATTCGTATGCATATATATGGCTTATTTTATCAGGGAGCATTGTCGGGGCTATTGTTTATTTTAAAAAAGGAACACCTGTCTTTCTCAGAGCGTTGCCGGTTTATCTTTTGATAACTTTTACGGTAGAATATATCGGGCAATGGATGAATGATAACGGTAAAGTTACCGTAACGCTTTACAATGTTTTTACCACTATTGAGTTTATTTTTTATTTCTGGATGCTGCGTTATATGGTAAAGAACCCTTGGGCTAAAAAGCTGTTGCTCCATAGCTTATGGCTTTATCCTTTGCTGGTAATTTTAAATAAGCTGTTCCTGCAGAAAGGGCTGCAGTTTCATACAATAACATTCAGCCTGGGGGGGTTGCTGATTGTAATGGCAACTATTACCTATTTTTTTGAATTGTTCCAGTTTAATAAACCGGTGAACCTTGTTCGCGAGCCATCTTTCTGGATATGCTCCGGCTTGTTGTTCTTTTATGCCTGTACCTTTCCTTTGTATGCACTTATCAATTTCTTCCAAGATCCGTCTAATATCATTATTAAAAACATCGCTTCCATTTTCGCCATCGTGAATATTTTATTATATTCATCCTTTATCATAGCCGCATTATGCAGGATCAGAATCAGGAAATCCTTTTCGTAATAGTTGTTGGAGGGCTTTTGGCTCTCCTGCTGGTAGGGTTTATTGTTACCATCCTGTTTTTATACCAGCGCAGGCAATACCGGCAGGAGCAGGAACTGGCAAGGGTAAAAGAGGAGTATGACCAGGAAGTGCTGAAGTCGCAGTTGGAGATCCAGGAAACTACCTTAAAATCCATAGCCCAGGAATTGCACGATAATATAGGACAGGTGCTGTCGGTGGTGAAATTGTCGCTGGCTGTTTTACCATTGGAAAAGGAGCACCAGGCTTATGCGCCCCTGCAGCATATACGGGAGGTTTTAAATAAGGCGGTATACGATCTTGCAGACCTTACCAAAAGCTTACATACCGATCGTATAGCCCAGATTGGACTGGTAGAATCTATCCGCTTTGACCTTGAAACCCTCCGTAAAACCGGCCTGATGAAAGTAGACCTGGAATTGGAGGGAGAAGAATATCGCCTGGGAGAGCAAAAGGAAATCTTTATTTTTCGTATTTTTCAGGAATTGGTTAATAATATCCTTAAACACGCAAAGGCAACTCAAATAACCATTTTGCTCAGTTATATATCAGATGATGTTTTTATATTTTCTGTCAGGGATAATGGTGTGGGATTTAATATGCAGGAAAAAAGAAACTCACTTTCCCCACTGAACGGCGTGGGTTTAAAAAGTATGCTGAACCGGGCCAAGCTGATAGGAGCAAAAATGGTATTTAATGCTGAACCGGGAAAAGGTACTTTCGTTCATATGGAATTACCATTGGCAGGACACAAAGAAGCATAAGGAAAAGCGTATCAATTATGGCAGACAGTGACAAAAAAATTCAGGTGGCGGTAGTGGATGACCATACGCTTTTACGCAACGCCTTAGCCAAGCTGATTGATTCGTTCGACCATTTTTCTGTTTTTTTCCAGGCAGAAAGCGGGGAGGAGTTAAAAGAAAAATTAAAGAAAAAGTATATCCCCGACATTATACTGCTGGATGTGAATATGCCGGGCATGAATGGTTTTGAAACGGCGGAATGGTTATTCAGGAACCATCCGCAGATCAAAGTGCTGGCTTTGTCTATGTTCAGTGATGAAAATACCATTATACGCATGCTGAAATCAGGCGCAAAAGGCTACATTATGAAGACCGCTGAGCCGGAAGAACTTCACCTGGCACTGGAATCGGTTGTGGAAAAGAATTTTTATCTCTCCGAGTATATTACAGGTAAAATCGTGGGCGGGCTGAATAGGGATATGGAGCATCCTGATGAACAGGTTATACTAACCGATAAAGAGGTGGAATTCCTGAAGCTTACCTGCTCCGAACTGTCGTATAAAGAAATTGCTGAAAGAATGTTTGTAAGCTCCCGCCGCGTGGAAGACCACCGGAACGTATTGTTTGAAAAGCTGAAAGTACGGTCAAGAGTAGGACTGGTAATGTATGCTATCAAAAAAGGCATTTTTGAGATTTAATTAAAAGTCAAAAGCATCTATCTGCATAGCCAGCTCACCTTTTATATTACATCGCAGGATCAGGTTTGCGGTAAACGGGTATATCGCTATTACCTGCAGGCTGTTTACTGCACCTGCAGATGATACTGAATTTTGCCATTGCTTGTTGAGCTGAACATTTACTTTCGACAGCAATGTATCTGCGTATGCGGTAATGTTAAAAGTGGAGTATTGGTTTAACGTATTAATTATTCTCCGGTTAAAAAGCCATTTTGCTGTTTTGATCAGCAGGTCTCTTGTGCGGATATCGTAATCAATATCTTTTATTTCAACCTGGTTTTTCTGCGTGTTGAAGTAAGGCCTGCCTGTAAGGTACATTGTTCCTTTATCTGGTCCGGAAAACTCTACTTTTATAATGAGCTTTTCATTGTCTGCGCCGTAAATTTCGCAACGTTCAATAATGATGTATTTTCCTATTTTATCCATATCAACCCGTTTGTGATGCAATTGACGGGTTAATAAATGACTTAAAGAGTCGTAATCCATTACGGCATCAACAAATATGCTGAATCCTTTTCTTTGGCTAAAATCACTGATATCGGGTACTACTGTTCTGTAATTAGAGGTTTGGGCAAGGCTGATCAGCGGCCGTGCTGAAATGCCAACTGAAATATGCAGTGTATCGTTTTGGGCGTAAAGTGTGCTTAGTCTTAACTTTTCGGGATTAATTTGCAAATAACCCATGCCAAACATAGGTATGCTGGTATTCAGCATATCCCATAGTTGCTGAAATTGAGGACGCAGGTTAAGCCGGTTGAGCGAATCGCTGATCTCCTTTCCCGCATCATCCAATTGTATTTTTAGCTGTTCCATCACCGTAGGTGTAATATCCTGCTTCCAAAAGCATACGGTGCATTTATCGAGTGGCAGGGGCTCCAGCCGCTGCAGTTTTGCGGAAACATCATAATTGTCTTTCAGGTTTAGCAGGGCTCTAAACCCAATATTCACCCGGCGTTCTCCTTCATTTAACCCGCAGGTACAGGTGGGGGTCCATGGCGTTACCGGCACCCGGTTACTTCCCGTACCGGTGCATATTCTTTGAGCGCCTGCTATAATATAACTACCGGTAAAATTAAAGTTAACGGTATTTGCCCATGCCGATATGCTAAGCGGCCCGCGTTTAAAGCGATACATGTAGCGGGTGTCGCAGTTGTCTACTTCAAAATCATGCGGCCAACCCGGAGAATGGTAAATGGTTTGAACATTTTTATCGGCTATCGCATATAAAGGCTTGAGGTTAACCCGGAGCGGAATGTCAATTTCACTAACGGGCAAACTGTCCATTTTAAAATGGGTATTGGCCAGAATGGGTTTGCCGGGAATAATTTTTTTTGAACAGGAGGTGAAAAATAAAGCGGTGGACAAAACCAAACAAAGGGTATGCAGTTTCATTGATGATAACACGATAATGATTAGCGTAAAGATATATAAAGCTTCGATCGTTAAAACCGCTTTACCTTATTCTCTTTTTCACATCGTGCTTTTGAGGCTCCGGTAAGCTGAGGTTTTGAAAGAAACGACTGCCATTTTTGCACTTTTTGTTTTGATGGCATAATGCTTGCCTGATAGGTTATGACTTTTAACCTTAAAAGGAAATTTATAATATGGGAAAAATAATAGGAATAGATTTAGGTACAACTAATAGCTGCGTTGCCGTTATGGAAGGCAATGAACCTGTGGTTATAGCTAATGATGA
>NZ_DAOMQT010000065.1:0-21157 GCF_035445465.1 Agriterribacter sp. | reverse complement strand
GCTTTGCTTCGTGTGGGCGGTGGAGACACCGCCCACGGCAGGCCGCCCCGGTTGGGGTCCTCACCAACCGGCGACAATTTTAAATGCACCCTTCAGGGCCAAACTCCGGAATAATCGTTAAATTTAAAAATTATCAATCCTTCTATATGAAGCGGATGTTTCAAATCTGTTAATGTATGTCAAAACAAAATTAAAAATGCAGCAGGTATGAGTAACTTTGTGATCCTTTAAATTCATGTAATACTACTGATTTTAAAAGGTTAAGCATTTTATTGTACCGGCGGTGAGACATCATTCGCTGGTTTATTATTAACAATATCCAAAAGCTAATGCCGTTTATATGAGGCTTAGAAATTATAATCCGATGAAATTCCATTCCGTACCTAAAAAGCTGAGGCTTTGCCTTATTTTTCTTGTGCCTGTATTGCTTTCAGGCATTATTAAGGCGAATCGTTTTTCTCCTGTTCTTCCAACAGTTACCTATTATCTTCCTGCTGATTTTAGTGCGGAAGCCCGCAAAGTATTTGTAAACAGGCTGTACGACAGCATTCATTTAAATGAGCTGGGCCTTCAAAAAGATGTGCTTGAGCTGGCAATGAAAGGATTCAGCAAGTTATCCAATAAGGGCAAGCTCAACAGGGACAGCATTCTTACTATCGTTGATTTTTCACGGTCATCGCGTGAAAAAAGAATGTATATCATTGATCTGAAAAATATTGAACTGCTGTTTAACATACGCGTAGCGCATGGAAAAAATTCGGGAACGGAATATGCGCATCATTTTTCTAACGTAATGGCATCACATAAAAGCAGTCTGGGCTTTTATGTAACACAAAATACCTACAGGGGTGAAAACGGGTATTCGCTGCGTTTGCAGGGAGTGGAAAGGAATATTAATGATAAAGCGCTAAGAAGGAGCATCGTAATACATGGCGCAAATTATGCAGGCGAAAATTTTTTACATCAAAAAGGAATGCTGGGAAGAAGCTTCGGCTGTCCTGCCATTCCCATGGAAAATCACAAAGCCATTATTGATGCTATCAAGGAGGGTTCCTGCCTGTTTATTTATTCGCCCAATAAAAAATATTTAAATCTTTCTACGGTTTTAAACGGTTAGGTAAATATAAGAATGGTTAAGGTTGAGGCCTGGTCTGCTACGGAGACCAGGCTATTTTTATTCCATCACAAACCGGTAGCCTACGCCCTTTACCGTAATGATTTCCAGCGCGGGGTCACTTTTAAGATATCCCCTGAGCTTGGTTATATACACATCTAATGTTCGGGAATTAAAAAATGAGTCGCTTCCCCATAATACATTCAGTATGGCTCTTCTGTCAATTACGGTTTCGCGGTTTTCATACAGCAATCTCAGCAATTCACTTTCCCGGAAAGACAATTTTTTTTCTTCCGTGTTGTGGCACAGGGTTTGCCGGTGCGGATTAAAAATATAGTTGCTCATCCGGATCTCGTCTTTTTGTTCGGTGCTTTGCGCCGCTTCATGCTGGTAACGCAAAGCGTTTTCAATACGCACAATAAGCTCTTCCATGCTGAAAGGCTTGCGGATATAATCGTTCGCCCCTTTATGAAATCCTTTTACCAGGTCGGTGGTTTGGGTTTTTGCGGTTAAAAAAATAATAGGTATCGTGGTGTTCAGTTGCCTGATCTCTTCCGCAATGGCAAACCCGTCTTTATTGGGGAGCATGATATCCAGTATGCAGATATCGGGCTTAAGGCTTTGAAACTGGGGCATCACATCCCCGCCGTCCATCTCCAGCAGCACCTCGTAGCCCCTGCTTTCCAGGCTTTCCTTTACAATTTTTGCCAGGAAAGCTTCATCTTCCACATACAATATCTTAGTTTTCTTCATGGGTAAGGGGCAGTTTAATAATGAACTCACTTCCTTTACCCGGTTCGCTATGCAGGGTAATAGTACCGTGGTGCTGGTTAACAATGTGGGCAACATAGCTCAGGCCTAACCCATATCCTTTAATGTTATGTTTGTTATCAGTAGGAACCCGGAAAAACTTCTCAAAAATTTTGGTTTTATACGCTGCCGGTATGCCAATGCCGTTATCTGATACCCTTATTTCCATCCAGTTATTGTCTTTGGAGCTGATGCTTACTTCAATTTCCGGTTTCTCCCTGCTGTATTTCAGGGCATTATCCAGCAAATTGTAGAGCACGCTGGTAATATGCATATGATCTGCCGTTATCATAAATTGTTGCCCGGAACTGTGTAGCTCAACCTTTGCTTTAGCTTTTTCAAACTGCAGTCCCATGGAAGCAATTACTTCCGTTGCCAGTTGCTTTACATCAAACCGTTCGTATTTTAGTTCTGTTTGCTGTTGTTCAAACATCGAAAGCTTAAGCACTTTATCCACCAGCATAGACAACCTGCTCAATTCGTTTCCTGCTATATCAAGATATTCTTTTGTGCGCTCAGGTTGCTGTATTACATTAAAGTTTTTGATGGCTTCAATGGCCACACTTACCGTGGAAATGGGTGTTTTAAGCTCATGAGTGATATTGCTGATGAAATCGTTTTTAATATCGGTAAGCCGCCGCTGGGCCCTGAGATTCCTGTACAGCACAGAAAAAGCTGTAATGGTGAGCCCGATAAGAAAAACAGAAAAAACAACCTGCGGCAAAACTTTTCCGAAAATGTAATTAAACGTGTTGCCTAACTGAACCTGGTAACTAATGGGATGTGTAAAGCCGATGGTGGCTTTATTCCATTCCGGGCGCTGGGAGTTGGTTCGTTTAATATCGGCTTCCTCCGTTCGTATGATAGAAAAAGGAACATTAATATTTTCCTTCTGCAGGTTATTGGTATAGGCTTCCCTGATATCGGTTACCCTCAGGGAATCCTGCAGGGAATCAATACCAATTAAAAATTCAAAGAAACGTCCTCCCGCCTTGTAGCTTCTGCGCAATAAGGAATCATCGGCCGGCACGCCGGCAGGTCTTTCTACTGTAATAATGGAGTTACGGGTAGGCTGCGAGGGCATGGCAGCGGAGGAATCGCTGAGGCGTTTTCTAACCATGTCTGTAAACCTTGCTATATCGGGTGGCAGGCCATAGCGTAACCTGGTGGTGCTGTCTAATTTCAGTTTGGAAGACTGCAGGTCGAAAACCGATTCCCGGAAGATAACATTGGTACGAAAACGAAGCGTTCTTTTTTCTTCATTAATTTTTATAACGATCCAGTATACCTGGAAGGCCGCTATCAAAATGATGGCTGCTACCATTAAACTAACTGATATGCTGAATTTCCGGGTCATAGTTCGCAAAAGTATATTTTACCTATTTCACAGGGCGATTGTATTAACCTTAATTAACATCTTTGGTTACAATATAATAAAATGTTTCCGGCTTCGTTACTTATTCATTCGCTCATCCAATCCTCATTAAAATAGCCATCATGAACACGGTAACTTCAAGGAAACTTATTGACCTCAACAGGTTGTTTTTCAGCTTACTAAATAAAATTATGCAACGCCCTGATTTTTATCCCATCAAGTATTATCATAAAAGAAGGCGGGGAAGAAACGAGCTGGAAAGCATATAGCGGTTAGGGAGTTTGTGGTTTGGAAGTTTATGGTTAGCGGATTAATAAGCCTTTAAATACTAACTCCGGCCTTGTGCGCCCTATAGCTGACCGCTCATCAACTGAAAAGATATTCCACATCTTCCTTAGAAAGGCTCTTAACAAACGTATTATCGTCTGCAATAAGATCCCTCGCCAATGAGCGCTTTTTTTCCTGTAATTGCAGTATTTTATCCTCAATGGTATCCTTACAGATCATGCGGTAAGCAAAAATATTTTTGGTTTGCCCTATCCGGTGCGTACGGTCAATAGCCTGCTGCTCTACGGCGGGGTTCCACCACGGATCAACGATGTATACATAATCTGCCGCGGTAAGATTTAAACCAACACCACCTGCCTTCAGCGAAATCAGGAATGCCCTGCAGGTATCGTCTTCCTGGAAACGGTTGATAGCTCTTTCCCTTTCGTGGGCCGGTGTGCTTCCGTCAAAGTATTCAAAGGGTACGTCCAGCGATTTCAGTTTTTCCTTTATCAGGGCCAGCATACCCAGGAACTGTGAAAATATAAGGGCCTTATGGTTACTTATATTTTCCGTGATCTCTCTTGCTATCTCTTCCAGCTTAATCGAATGATTGGGGTATTGCTCGGGCTCATTCATAATAGCGGGCGAATCGCAAATTTGCCTCAGCTTCATTAAACCCTGCAAAATGGTAAGCTGCGACTTTTGTATGCCCTGCTCATTGATTACGCCCAGTATTTTATTGCGGTAATCCATGCGGAATGCTTCATAAATTTCCCGCTGCTCAGACTGCATTTCACAAAACAGTATGGTTTCTGTTTTTTCAGGCAGGTCTTTTGCCACCTGTTCCTTGGTGCGGCGGAGAATAAAAGGATACAGCAGCTTTTTTAAGTGCTCTTTCCTGTCCTGCTCCCCGAATTTATCAATAGGCGTAGCAAATTCATTGCGGAAATATTCCACACTGCCCAGCATGCCCGGATTTAAAAAGTTCATCTGGGCATATATATCAAAAGTATTGTTCTGCAAAGGGGTGCCACTCAGGCAAAGCCGGTTTTTTGACACCAGGAGGCCGGCGGCTTTGGTTACCTTGCTCTGCGGGTTTTTAATAGCCTGCGACTCGTCGAGAATAACATAATCGAAATGGATTTCGGTTAGCAGCTTTATATCGCTGCGCAGCGTGCCATAGGTAGTAATGATAACGTTATAGGCATTAAATCCTTCTTTATCCCGGCTCCGGTCGGCCCCATGATGAATATGATAGGTAAGGTCGGGTGTAAATTTCTTTATTTCATTCTCCCAGTTGAACATCAGGGTAGTAGGACAAACCACTATGGCTTTCAGGGAATGATGGGTATCGAGGTAAAACTGGAGGAAAGACAGCGCCTGCACTGTTTTACCCAATCCCATATCATCGGCTAAAATACCACCCCATCCTACTTCACTTAAATAATTCAGCCAGTGATAGCCTGCTACCTGGTAAGGACGTAAAATATGCGCCAGCCTGGGTGTCGGATCAATTTCTTTAATGCGGTTAAAGCCTCTCAGCCTGTTGTATTTTTCTTCCAGCTCTATCAGCACTTCAGCCTCATTCCTTTCTTCATACAGCTCATCTATAACGCTCAAATGGTATTTAGACAGGCGTAATGCATTGTTTTTTCCTTCGCCTACCCTAAAGAGCAAGGAGTATTTTTTTAGCCAGTTTTCGGGTAATATACCCAATGTGCCGTCGTTGAGCTGAACAAACTGCTGCTTGTTCAGCAGCGCCCTTTTGATTTCATCTATACTTACCTGCTGTTCCCCAAACACTACTTTCACCTTGGCATCGAACCAGTCTACACCGTTGCTGATACGAATTTCAGTAGAAGGCCGGGCAGTATTAAAACGGAAGTTTTTCAGCACGTCAAAACCCACTACCGGCACGTTCATTTCTTTCATGCTGTCAACAAACAAAAAGAACCAGTTGTTCTTTAGCACGTCTGCACCCTTTAAAGCCAGCGTTGCTGCTCCTTCGGGATGGATGAAGTTGGAGTGAAGGCTTTCTAACTTTTTGATGAACTGCAGCTCTGCCTGCCGGTTGCGGTGAATTTCCAGCACCTTATCATTTACCGGCAGCGTAATAATATCTTTTGCATTAAACCGTGTTTCAAAGCCTTTGTAGGAAAATACCGGCACAAACAGCAGGTAATCTCCTTTTTCCTGCAGCAGCACCCTTACTTCGGGGTTGCCGTCTTTTACTTCCTGCACCAGCTTTTCGGAAAACCGTACTTTGTATTCTTTGGTTAGCGGAATAATATTCTTTTTCAGGTAATCGGGCCAATCTTCCTTGCTGATGAGCAAATTTTCCTTATTGGCAAATCTTTCAATTTCCAGTATATCTTCCTGCCGGCTCCAGTTATAAAAAGTGTCGGCATATTTAAAGAGCATATTGCTTTTCCATTCATTTTCCTGTAAAGGCACTTCCACGCCGTTAACCTGCACATAACAGGCTATTTCAATTTTGGCTTTTACCGTATTTACATGAATAACGGGAATGGCAGTTTCATCGGCTAACTGAACAGGCAGCAGGTTGGAGGTAATAAAATTTTTCCCCTGCGGCAAAAAGTATACCAGCGTGTTATCTTTCTGCTCGTTAAATAATTTAAGCAGCTTGGGATACCAGTATTCCACTATCAGTGATTTGGTTTCTTCGGGAAGGTCATCATCTTCGTGATGAATGATGTTTTCCCATATTCCGGAAAAAGGAGAATTACGGCTTACGTATTTATTTACTTCGGTTTCGTTCAGCTTTCGGATCTGCTGCAACAGTTGTTTATCCTGGTCGGGGTAGTTGTCTGTAGGTACAAATTTAGAGAGGTCCAGCTTTTCCACTTTGCCGGCAAAGCCTACCCCGGTTTCATTTATTTCACCGCCAACGGCATCTATTCCAAAATTAGGATACACGCCATTGGCTCCGTTAAATACGATACCAATGCGGCTGATATTACTATTATTATGAACAGGGGGGGCTTCTTCCTCGGCCATTACAACTTCCTTTTCTGCAACAACGGTACGGGAGCTAAGCATACTGCCGGATACCGGGTCTGCTCTTTTAATAGAGGTATCAAGCAACCGTAAAAAGGGTTTCCCGTCTTTATAGGTAAATTCAAATTTACCGGTCAGATCATCATCAAGGGAATAGCCGTAAATTTCCAGCAGCTTATTCTTCTGCTTATCCCAGTTGCGGATAGAATCGAAGTAATAGGGTCCGTAGGCATTCAGCAATTGCAGGAAAAGCGTTACTTTATGTACACAAAGCGGATGCTCCTGCTCCTCACATTTACAGGAGGTATCAAAATTCCTTTCTTCATTTTTTTGTATCACCAACGGAAAGGTTTCGCCGTTGCATACCAAGCTGGCTTCTACTCTTTCGTTTGCCGCAGATATAATATTCGCTTTTTGTGTCTGCAGTATTTTTTCAGCTTCTGCATAGCTGTCGGGTGAACTTAAGAGCCTGATGCTTTTCAGCTCAATATCTTTCATTTTAATTACCGTATGGCGCTGGTGATATAAAACATCTTTTTCACCCAGTACGTTTTTATCTAACAGATCCTGCAACTGGAGTAAAGCGGCTGTTTCATGCCGGCAAATGTCGCCGAGGTTATACGGGCAGGTGCACCGGACCGACAGGCCTTTGGGGTCTTTATACTTTTGCACATATACTTTATAGTAAGTGGCATAGCTGTCATCTTTTACCCTGAACGTAACCGAACCCAACAGGTCATCGTGTTCCATTAGCTCAACATAGCTGATCGCATGAATTTTTTTACCCCTCCGGATTACTTCATCTGTGCCATTATTATATACAAACTTGATTAAATGTGGTAAGGCCATGCTTGCGAATAATTCAATAATTCAAGCCTTCTTTCAAAAAAGGCTAATTGGCGAAATTACAAAAAAAAGCTCAGGTGAAAAAGAGGAGACCAAGTTAAGAAGCCGCAAGCCCGGCTTTACTGCAGGCAGCGCTGCCGGTTCCGGCTACCAGCTTTCCTTCTTTATATACCGGTAAAATATTTGCAATATCGGGTGTAAAGCAGTAATGGATATCTTTTTCCAGCCCGTAACCGCTTAAGCGGAGGTAATGTGATGCCTTTTTATTTTTAACAAACCCGTAAACATCCGGCTTCGCTTCTGTATACAGCGCATGCGCCATCATAGAAGCATCGCAGTTGATATCAAAATGTTCCTTTACGCCGGCAATAACCGCCCCGGCAAAAAGCGTGTCTTCGATGTTTACCCTATCTTTCCATGCGGCGCAGGCAAGCAGTACATTTTGTTTTTGGACAATAAGGTGATCGGTTACAGCAGATAAATTAGGGAAGGAGCCGGTAATAATATTTTTTGCCCCTTTTTCAAGGGCCATATATAACAACCGTGTGCCATTGGTTGTGGTAAGTACCAGTACTTTGTTCTCAATAAATGCGCGGGAATATTCAAATGGCGAATTCCCATGTTGCAGCCCCTCTGCTATCCTGCCATCGCGTTCACCCGCTGTAACGGTATCCGGCATACTGCCCAGCTCAATGCACCTGGCCACACTGTCTACCGGTATCACATAGCTTGCACCGTTATACAATGCTGTTGCTATGGTGGAAGTGGCCCGTAACACATCTATGATCACTACGATCGTATTGTCTGCATCATACAGATGCAGCATAGACGGTGAAAGCGCCGTATGCAATGCAGGTTTGTTTCCTTTCATATTGTTATTAATACCACGCTGTTACGAAAGCTGCAAATATCTGAAAGAAAGCAGTATTTACACAAAAGATCAGCCCATAACCGCACGCCACTTTTCCGATTCGGCGTAAAGCTTAACCAGTGCATTGCGTTTGTTCAATAGTGTTTCGAAATAATTTTTCATAAACAATTTGCCCAGCATGCCTCCCACAGCATCCCGCGGCTCTTCCATTTCAACCAGATCAATTACCAGGGTACCATTTTCAACCGGTTTAAAATGATGCTCATGGCGAAAACTTTTCAGATCACCCTTTACCTGTTCCTCAACAAATTTTTCGGGGATGATCATTTCCAGCACTCTTGCAGTGATAGCCCGTGTTTTACCGAGGTGTTTGGCAGAAAGCGTAATGGTATCACCTGCGTTTACCAGTATTCCTGCAGCGCTTGCCGATAAGCTTTCGTTCCGGCCTTCCAGTGCTTTTTTATATACAGTGGTATTACGGCAAAGATCAAATACCCGCTCAACAGGGGCTTTAATAAATGTGGTAAGATGAATGGAAGCCATAGGATGTAAAAGGTTGTTTATAAAGGATTATGATTGTTGCTGCACAAAGGGCAGTTTCGACACTTTCGCTTTCAGGAGCTTATCTCTTACTTCAATATATATTTCGCTGTCTATGCCTGCAAATTCGGTTGTTACATATCCCATTCCAATGGCTCTTCCCAAAGTGGGCGACTGAGTGCCCGATGTAACCCGTCCAATTAAGTTGCCTTCGGCATCTTTAATGCGGTAATCATGACGCGGAATGCCTTTGTCTGTCATTTCAAAGCCTACTAATTTTTTGTCAACACCGGCTGCTTTCTGCTTTTGCAAATATGCACTTGCCATAAAGGGCTTGGTAAATTTGGTGATCCAGCCCAAACCGGCTTCTAACGGTGTGGTAAAATCATCAATATCATTGCCGTATAAGCAATAACCCATTTCTAAGCGAAGGGTGTCTCTTGCGCCGAGCCCTATAGGTTTTAAGCCCAGGGGAGCGCCGGTTTCGAACAGGGTATCCCATACGATGTCTGCATTATTATCTTTGTCTTCAAAATATATTTCTACCCCACCGGCGCCGGTATAACCCGTAGCGCTGATCAGCACATTGTCTATACCTGCAAATTTGCCTTTTATGAAATTGTAATATTTCAGGTTCAATATATCCAGTTCCGTAAGCGGTTGCAAAATTTTGGCCGCATTGGGTCCCTGGATGGCTAAAAGGCAGGTTTTGTCTGAAATATTATGCATTTCCACATTGCCGGTATTATGATGACTGATCCAATCCCAGTCTTTATCAATATTAGAAGCATTAACCACCAGCATATATACTTTATTGTATTCAATACAATATATCAGCAGGTCATCAATAATTCCACCGTTTTCGTTGGTCAGGCAACTGTATTGTATTTTACCGCCGGCAAGCTTTGAGGCATCGTTGGTAGTTACGCGCTGAATAAGGTCCAGCGCTCCTTCACCCTTAAAAATAAACTCACCCATATGGCTAACGTCAAAAACACCTGCATTGTTACGTACGGCAGCATGCTCATCATTAATTCCGGTATAGCTGATGGGCATATTAAAGCCGGCAAACCCGGCCATTTTAGCGCCCGCGGCAATATGCTTTGCTGAAAAAGGGGTTTGTTTCATGAAGATCAAATATTAAAATAATGTAGTATTGTAAAGCGCTTCTGCATAAAGTAACCGGTACCTCCCTGCACAACCTGTAACCTGAACCCTACAACTTGCAACCTGCATCCCCTTAACCCTTCTTACCTTCTCCCTCTTCTTTAAACCAACTGCTGTACATCAGATAATTATTGGCAATACGGTTAATCTCGCCACTGATCAGCTCTTCGGGCACATTCTTTATTTTCCTGGCAGGTACACCTGCATAAATGGCGCCGGCTTCCACTTTCGTACCTTCCAGCACCACCGCGCCTGCCGCAATAATGGAATGACTGCCTATTTCGGCATTATCCATAACAATAGCGCCCATACCTATCAATACATTGTCGTGCACCGTGCAGCCATGTACAATGGCATTATGGCCAATGCTAACATTATTACCGATAACGGTTTTTGTTTTTTGATAGGTACAATGAATAACAGCGCCGTCCTGTATATTCACTTTATTGCCGATGTGAATGGAATTCACATCTCCCCTTACAACAGCATTGAACCATATGCTGCAATCATCACCCATCGTTACATCACCCACTATCGTGGCATTAGGCGCTAAATAACAGTTTTCACCAAAAACCGGCAACACCCCTTTTACCGGCAATAATAGCGGCATAGCATTTCTTTTATTTTTATAAACAGGAAATCCAACTGCCTATACCAATGCGATATCGAAATTCACCAGTTCAACAAATTGTTGCACCCGTTCATCAATCATTTGCCTGTTTAGTTCTTTCAGCCGGGTAGTTCCGAATTTTTCCACGCAAAAGGAAGCGATTGCCGAGCCAATAATAATGGCAGATTTCATACCTTCAAAAGAAAAATCCTTGGTATTATCCAAATAGCCCACGAAACCGCCGGCAAAAGTATCACCTGCCCCGGTTGGATCAAATACTTCATCTATGGGCAGTGCAGGGGCAAAAAACACATGATCTCCATGGAAAAGTAAAGCGCCGTGTTCTCCTTTTTTAATAACCAGGTATTTGGGGCCCATTTTCATGATCTCCTTTGCAGCCCGCACCAGCGAATACTGCGCGCTTAATTGCCTGGCTTCGCTGTCGTTCACCAGCAGGATATCTACTTCTTTCAGCACTTTTTCGAGGTCGGGCATGGCAGTTTCCATCCAGAAATTCATGGTATCCAGCACAATCAGTTTGGGCCGTTCTTTTAATTGTTCTATCACGCTGAGCTGCACGGCAGGCGACAGGTTACCGAGCATTAAAATATCTGCCCCCTGGTAACCCGCAGGCACAACGGGCTCAAAGTCGCCCAATACATTTAACTGGGTTTCCAGCGTGTCCCGGGTGTTCATATCCATGTGGTACTTCCCGCTCCAGAAAAAGGATTTTTTATCTTTTTTTATCTGCACACCTTCCATCTGTGCGCCCCGGGCTTCCAATACATGCAGCTCTTCTTCCGGGAAATCGCCTCCTACAACAGAAATCAGCTGAATGGGCCTCGTAAAGTTAGATGCGCTCCAGGCAATATAGGTAGCCGCGCCCCCCACAATTTTATTACTTTTCCCGAAGGGAGTTTCAATTGCATCAAAAGCCATGGATCCAACAACGATCACAGACATGAGTATATATTTATTTAATGATCAATACTTTGCTTTAAAACCGTGCAAAACTAAGTCAAATAAATTAAGGCCGTACTGGTTTTAGCCAGCCTCTGTGCAAATATGATTTCTTTTTATTTTTGCCGTATGGAATTTGAAAATTTTATTTCCAGTCTCAGTGCCGGCAAGCCGCCTGAAATGGTTTCTGCCTATTTGCAGTCCTTATGGTATGACGCCCGGGGCAACTGGAACAAGGCGCATGATTTGATACAGGATATCCATGATAGTAAAGCTTCCCATATACACGCATACCTGCACCGTAAAGAAGGCGATGCATCAAACGCCGGGTACTGGTATAACCGGGCAGGCAAACCTTATCCGCTTGTTACATTGCAGGAAGAATGGGAAGCGCTGGTAAAAGCGTTGTTATAGAAATGCAGGGGGTGTTTCGGATTTGGGGCTATCAGGTGTCACTTTCAGCGATCTGCGATCAGTTAAGGACCATAGACTGATCTGAATGATGCGTAATAATTTTTAAGGGTCAAAGTAACCTGACCGCTGTGGATATTAAATTCAAAACAGGAAACCTGAAATTTGAAACAAACAATAATCTACAACTTATAACCTCCACCCTGCATCAATCTCAAATCAATCGTCATCCCCACCGCCGCCACGGTTGTTACGGTTCAGCAAAGAAAAATCGGCTTTGCCGAATTTGTAGCTGAAAGTAATGCGAAAATTTCTCACATTCCATCTCCTGTATGAATCCTGGTAAAAATTTTCCGTATCGTAAATGGTTCCCCAGCGCCTGGTATTAAACACATCGTTGATGCCGAAGGTAATGGTGCCCCTGTTGTTTTTTAAAAGATCCTTGCGTATAGCAAAGTCAACGCTGAATTCGGAAAGTCTTTTACCCTGGGGGATCACCCGCGGCGATTCATAATTGCCCATCACCTGGAACGCGAGGTTATTGAATACCGGTTTTTTTTCTGTTTTAATTTTATAGTTGGCCGTGAGCCTGGCATCCCAGTTAAAACCTTTGTTGCTTAGGTCAATATCATTGATACGGGCATTTACTTTCCTGTATTGCAGATTAACACTGGGCGTAATGTCAAAATTGGTGCCCGCTTTATATTGCAGTGTAAACTCGGCCCCGTACCTGTTGGTGGTGCTGGCATTTACCCAGGTATTCAGAATGGCATTGGGATCTACCGCGGCATTTTGCAGTTGCTCATACTGAACGGCTGTTACGGTATCGCTGTATTGCGTAATATCGTTTGGATTATTTCTCCAGTACAAAACGCCTAAAAGATTACCGCCTTTAAACCCTTTGCTGTAATTGAACTCAAACGAATTAATGAACTCCGGCTGCAATTGCGGGTTACCCTGCCGCAGGTTAACCGGGTCATTGATCTCTATATAAGGATTTAACTGCCAGAAATTGGGTCGCCTGATCCTCCTGGAAAAATTAACCTGTATCTCATCATCTTCTCCAATCTGCTGGGTAAGAAAAAGGCTTGGAAATAAGGCATTCCATATATTGCCGAGCGATTTGGGGTACTGGTAACCGAATTTGAAGGCGCTGTCAATCAGTAATCCGTCAAATTTAGAATACTCGGCTCTTAAGCCTGCCTGGAAAGAGAACGTTCCCATTTTTTGCGAATAGGTACCGTATGCGGCATTTACATTTTCGGTGTATTTGTAATTATTACTTAATGGCAGCTTGGTTTCCTGACCGTTATCGTACCCAAAAACATTGAAAAAACTTTCATAATCGTTAAAATAAGCTCTTAACCCTGCTTCAAATTTTGCATTCTCTCCTATAGGGTGAATATAATCGGTTTCAAAAGTAAACTGGTTATTGTTGTTTCTTCCGTCATTATTAACCGTGGCGGGTGATTTATATTCCAGTCCATCGGGATAAAAATACCGGTTAAGAATAGTTGAATTAGAACTGCCTTTACCATAGTTATAGGTAATATCTGCAGTAAGTTCCCGGCCTTCCTGCGGGAAAGTGTGCTTGTAGCTGGCGCGTGTGCTGTTGCGGTTAAATCCCCAGCGGCTGTCGCCCCGGCGGTCGCCATAATACTCTACTACTTTACTGCTGTTGAGGTATTCCTGGTCCTGTACTTCATCATTTTCCGAGTTTCCGCCTCCAAAGCGCTGGGTAACAGAAAGGGTATTGCGGTTATCCATAAAATAATCAAACCCGAAATTAATGGAGCTGAATTTCCGGAAACGGGTATTAACGGAATATTGATTAAAATAATCTCTTGTAACACCCCCCGGCTTGTTTTCTCTCAATGTTTTTCCCTTTGCCTTACCGCCAGACTGATTGTAGCCGCCACTCATGAAAAAATTTAATTTGCCCTGGCGGAGATTCAGGCTGAGATTTCCGTTGAGCACGCGGGGTACGCCAACAGAGGCGCTCACAATTCCGTTTAACCCGAAGCGTTTTTCTTTTTTCAATACCACGTTAATGATCCCTCCCGAAGTGGAAGCATCGAATTTGGCCGATGGATTGGTGATCAGTTCCACTTTTTCAATATGATCGGCAGGTATCTGGTCTAAAGTAAGGATAGTGGGTCTGCCGTCTACAAATATTTGGGGAGTACTGTTGCGCAACTCCACATTACCATCAATATCCACAGAAACTGAAGGAATATTTTTCATTACATCAACGGCTGTACCGCCCGTAGCGGTTAAGCTTCTGGCCACATTAAATACTTTGCGGTCTATGTTCATTTCCAGTGCCGGTCGGGTAGCCGTTATCGTTACACCTTCCAGTTGTTTGATAGCCGGATAAAGCGTAATATTACCCAGGTCTTTCTCAAACTGCCCTTTCTCACCCGATGAAGCTGCAATGATCTGTTCAAAGGGTTCATATCCCAATGCGGAAATAATCAGCTTATAATCATAGGCAGTTGAAATATTGGAGAAGCTGAAATTGCCGTTGGATTTGGTAAGCATTCCGCTATACAGGCTGTCTTTATGTGCCAGGTACAATTGTACGGATGCTGCGTCTATACCTTTGCCTGAATTTTCATCTACCAGTTTACCATATATCCTGTTCGATCTCACCTGCAGGGTGGGCAGATCACCTGTTGGCTGCTGCTCAGGATCCTGTGCATTGGCTTCAAAAGAAATAACAATAAAAACCAGCAATGGTATAACAAATTTCATGCTTTATTTTTGGGATGATAAATCAATACAAACACTTCTAATTATCGCCAAATCTATAGTTAAGCACAGGGCTTAAGGTGCATACGGTTTCCTGGCTTAAGGTGATAAAAGGGATATATATGAGAGATAGAGTAAAGATACAGTTTTATGCAGGAGAGGATGGGAATTGATAGCTATTAAAACGAATCGTTAAGTGATTTTAACTTTTTGTTGTGCTAAGAACTGTTTCTCTTTCCACAGCAGCCTGCCGGCTGGCAGGTTTCACGTTTGACGCAGCCCTATATTTTATTGTCCGGCCAGGGGTTTCGCATTCAGCAAAGCAGCGGCGGCCTCATCAACAAACCAATGCAGTTCACCCGAAGCAGGTTGTATAATTTGTGAGGGATAAACATCAGTATCGGGCCTGCCTTCCAGCACTTCATACAAAGCTTTTGCCTTATTGGCCCCAAAGGTTAAAAACACAACCGATGATGCCCGGTTTACTACAGGCGCCGTAAGTGTAATACGGTACATTTGCTGGGCAGCTAAATAAAACGCTTTCACCCAGGCCGCTTTTTCATGAATGACCGCTGTACCGGGGAAAAGAGAAAGTGTGTGCCCATCGTCGCCCATGCCCGATAATACCAGGTCGAAACTATTTCCTTCCGCTCCAAAATACCCCTGCAGCACTTTTTCATATTCCACCGCCGATTGTTCAGGTTGGATATCGGTTCGCATTACATGCACCTGTTCGGGAATAACGGGAACCTTATTCAGCAAATGCGTATAGGTCATCTTTGCGTTATTGCGGTCATCACTAAATGGTACGGCACGTTCATCGCCCCAAAAAATATGCAGCTTATCCCAGGCAATGCGCTCTTTATACGGACTGGCAGCTAAAAGCCCATACAGGGCTTTGGGCGAATTGCCTCCTGTAAGCACCCAGGTAAACCTGTTCTGCTTTTGCAAAACTGTTTCAATGGTTTGTGTTATCCATTCCGCTAATGCGGCAGTTACGGCTGAAGGGTCTTTTTGTATATGAAGCATGGATTTGAGTAATTTGTGGTTTAAGGTTTCGGGATACAGGTTGCAGGTGCAAGTTACATACAACAAACAGCTTTGATCATAAGGGCAGCAATTTAAAATCAATTTCTTTCACATCCCTGCTGTTGGTGCCTATAAAAATTTTAAAATCTCCGGGCTCGGCCACATACTGAAGATTGCTGTTATAAAATTTCAGGTCATTCACAGAAATAGTGAATTCAACTTTTTTGGACTCCCCCGGTTCCAGCTCAATTTTTTGAAATCCTTTTAATTCCTTTACCGGGCGGGTGATGCTGCCCACCATATCGCGGATATATAGCTGCACGGTTTCCTTTCCGCTACGGTCGCCGGTATTGGTTACCACCACGGAAGCCGTTATTTTCTGGTTTGGCCGGAGCATGGTGCTGCTTAATGTAACATTGCTATAGCTGAAATTCGTATAGCTTAAGCCAAAGCCAAAAGGATAGAGCGGATCATTGGAAACATCTAAATAATTGGAACGGAATTTTTGAAACCATTGTCCTTCCGGCAAAGGCCGCCCGGTATTTTTATGATTATAGTATAGTGGAATCTGCCCTACATTTTGCGGAAAAGTAGCGGTTAATTTTCCCGAAGGATTTACATCTCCAAATAAAACATCGGCAATGGCATTGCCGGCTTCCGTTCCGCCAAACCATGTATTTAATATGGCAGGTACATGCTGCTGTTCCCAAACAAGCGTAAGGGGTCTGCCGGTAAATAAAACCAGCACTACTGGCTTGCCGGTTTTAACCAGCGCTTTCAATAATTTTTTTTGTACATCCGGGATATCAATATTTGTTCTGCCGGCGCTTTCGCCGCTCATTTCCGCCGCTTCACCCAATGCCGCTATAATTACATCCGACTGTGCAGCTATAGACAGCGCTTCTTTTAGCAATGCGCTATCGGATCTTTTATCCCTGCCCAATGATTTTCCAAACATCGTTGCTCTTTGTTCAAGCAAACTGTCTTCCGTTAAATTGGAACCTTTCGCGTATAAGATTTTCGCGGCGTTGCCCGCAGCATTTTGCAAGCCTGTTAAGAGGGAAATGGCTTTTGAAAAATCGGCCGACACGCTCCAGGTGCCCGTCATATTTTCTTTTGCATCGGCCAATGGGCCCACCAGGGCAATGGCGCCATTCTTCTTCAATGGCAAAAGATTGTTTTGGTTTTTCAGCAACACGAAACTTTGTGCCGCTGTTTCCCGTGCTTTCTGTAAATGGGCAGCAGTAAAAATTTCTGAAGCAGCACGGTCACTATCACAATAGCGGTATGGATCATCAAATAAACCCAGCCTGTATTTTGCTTCTAATATTTTACGGCAGGCGTCGTCAATGGCTTTTTGCGTAACTTTTCCTTCCTGCAGCGATTGTTTTAAAGTGGTTAAAAAGCCTTCACCCACCATATCCATATCCATCCCGGCTTTTAAAGCTAAAGCTGCGCAGGTTTGTAAATCGCCCATGCCATGATCTGTCATTTCATTAATGGAAGTATAATCTGAAACGACCAGTCCTTTAAAGCCCCATTGTTTACGTAACAGGTCAGTAAGCAGCCAGCGGTTACCGGAAGCAGGTATGCCGTCAATTTCATTAAAGGATGTCATGATGCTACCTACGCCCGCGTCTATAGCAGCTTTGTACGGGGCAAGGTATTCGTTGTACATTCGTACACGGCTCATGTCGGTAGTATTGTAATCGCGCCCGCCTTCTCCTGCGCCATACAATGCAAAATGTTTTACACAGGACATTAATGTATTAGGGGCAGAAAGATCACTGCCCTGGTAACCTTTTACCATAGCTTTGGCAATGGCAGAACCCAGGTAAGGATCCTCGCCCGATCCTTCCGAAACGCGTCCCCAGCGTGGGTCACGGGTAATGTCTACCATGGGCGAAAAAGTCCAGTTGAGCCCATCGGCAGTAGCTTCTATGGCCGCGATTCGGGCCGATGCTTCTATCAGTTCCATATCCCAGGTGCAGGATAATCCCAGCGGAATGGGAAACAGGGTTTTATACCCGTGAATAACATCCATACCGAAAATGATGGGGATTTTTAAACGGGTTTGGGTAACCGCCAGTTCCTGTGTTTTACGGATACGGCCAACCGAAGCCATGCTGAAGATGCCACCTACCTGTCCCTTTTTTATTTTACTCTCCACATCTGTACTTACTACCGACCCTGTAGTGGCTTCCCCTCCGGTAAGTAAGTTCAGTTGACCAATTTTTTCATCAACCGTCATTTTGCTCATCAATGATGAAACAAAAGCGTTCATCTTTGTTTGCTGAGCCGCGGTTTGCACCTGTGCTGTAAGCGGCAGGTAAGCAACGAAAGTAATACCAATAAAGAGGAGTTTCATAACCAACTATTTAAGGTAAGGTGCCATCGCTTTTTGCCAGATCGCATAGCCATTTTTATTCATGTGCAGCATATCTTCAATGAATAGCTCTTTCCGGGGCCTCCCGTTATCATCCAGCATTAAATGATACGCGTCAACATACACAGCTCTCTTTTGTTTCTTTAAAAACGCTTCTATAGCCCAATTGCCCGCATCCATCTTGAGCATCAGGTGCTCCCGGCTGGGACTGGGTTTCATAGAAACATACAACACCGGTATTCTGGGATATTTATTCCTGATCATGGTAAAGAGCGTAATAAACCTTTGGGCAACTGTTGCCGCGCTAACCGTATCGGATGCCGCCAGGTCATTCTCTCCGCAATAGATCACTACCTGTTTGGGATTATACGCAAAAACAATATCATCTGCATAACGAATCAGATCGGGCAGGCAGGAGCCGCCAAAACCGCGGTTGATAATAGTATGTTGTGGAAAATATTCCTGTACGTCCTTCCAGAAGGTAAATGATGAACTGCCAATGAACAAAACAGCCTGCCTGGGAGGAAAATGAGCGCTGTCGAGCTTTTTGAATTGCTGTATATCATTATAGAAAGGGGCTTGCTGGGCATATACACTTGCAACAGCAAATACAATAAGGAGTACCGCAATGATCCTGGTTATGATTTTCATTCGTATGTTATTAATAATTTCAAAAATACAACTGGTTCCGGCTTTGGCGAGACCCCAAATCACAATCCAAAGCAGACGCTGTCCGGTCTTTAGATATCCGTGCTATAATGATTGACACTTAGTCCGCTTTTACCAGTCCGCTTTTTGCCGATACCCCGTTTTCATTAATTGCCTCTATATTAAAGTAATAGGTTTTCTGACTATCCATTGCTTTAAACCAATACTCATTGGCATTGTGCACCATAATGCAATTGTACAATTTATCCGGCGCTGTGCCGTAATAAATATTATAGGCATACGCATCGTTTACGGGACGCCATTTGAGCCAGGCACTTCGTTTATCCTTTTCCGTGCGCAATACAATAAAATCTTTTGCTACTTCAGGCTTTGCTCCATTGCCTTTACCAAAAACCCTTAACCCGCTGATAGCAAACTTACCGGTGGGCATTTGTATATTTTCCAGCTTAATGTATCTCGCCTGCACAGGAGTTTCCAGCTCCACGTAATCATGCGGCACTTCTTTTTTATTATCGCTTTTATTAACCAGCATTTTCCACCTTTTTCCATCCACGGAGTAATATATTTTGTACTGATGGTATACCCTCAATGATTTACCAAGGAAGCTGCTGTCCACATCCTGGTCGGCATAATTAACCTGTATGGCATTAACGGTGCTCACTGCTCCCAGATCGGTTTGTATCCATTCACCTTTATTTGCAGTGGCGGCGCTCCAGTAGGTTTTAATATTTTCATCCACCGCGTTATTAGCAGTATAACTACCAAGAGTAGACGAAACTATAACCGGTTTATTATAATTCAATAACATCCAGCCGGTAAAATACGCCGAAGGCGCTGCGCTTTTTATAACGTTTTCAACAGCAGTTCCTTCGGGCAGGTAATGCGGGTAATCACCAAAGGCCGTATTACAGAACAGCACATCATCTTTATCAAACCCGGCAGGCCAAATACTGATCCTCCTTTCAAAATTGTTTTTTACTGACAACACGGTTGTAGACACATGCCAGTAATTATTTTGTTTGTCCTGGAAAGTAGCGCCATGGCCCGCACCCCGTGCAAACCCCCCGGGCTTGTAGCTGAAAGGATCGCTTTGGGGCGTGAAAGGCCCCAGCGGATTATCGCCCACCACAACCCCATCGGCATAACCGCTGAACTCGGTACCCGGCGCTCCGTACTGCAGGTAATATTTACCGTTATGCTTAGTCATCCAGGCCCCTTCCAGAAAAGGATCTAAAAAAGTATTGTCCATATGTTCACCGAATCGTTGCCAGCCATAGCGCCATTCTTCCAGAAAATACATTTCTTTTCTCGTGCCAATGGGTTGAAATGTTTTGCGGTTCAGCTCAATGCCATACAGCGGATAGCGGTTGCTGCTGCCATTGTACATATACAACCGTTCATCATTATCTGTAAAGAAGGCGGGATCCCAGCCTCCGATCTCAAACGAATCTACCAAAGGTTTCCAGTCATCCGTTTTAGGATTGGTGCTCATCCACACCGTGAAGTTTTTGGTATAGGTAGAGCCAAACACGATCATGGTATCGCCGATGACCCCCACTGCCGGTGCGCAGAGCTCATCATATACATTATTCCAGGGCCTTAGAAATTTCCGTGAAATAAAATTCCAGTTCAGCATATCACTGCTCCACCAGTAACCCCATTGATTGGTGCTGAATAAATAGTAATCGCCTTTATAGGTAACAATCACCGGGTCGGCAGTAGCCCTGTGCCGGCCCCATTCACTGAAATTGGGTATGGGCGTGTAGCCATAATCTAAATTAACCGGATTACAGTACGTACGCTGCTGCGCTGTTGCGACACCTCCCAGCAGCATAACCATTATGAATACGGTAATTTTTTTGCTCATATAGTGATGTTTTAAGCCGCAGATGCGTACGCTGTTCGTGGGTCCGCTGTGCTGTTCGTGGATCCGCTGTGCTGTTCGTGGCGTCATCGCCACGAACCGTTCTATTATCGCCTCCGGGCGATAGCATATCTTCAAAATAAATAATCAATTTCCATTATTCCCCTGCCTGTTATATAGTTGGAAGCACTGGAATACAAATAATCTTCAGGCTCTGCCACCCAACCCGCTTTTAAAGGATTGTTATGGATATAATCCAGCTTTGTTCTTAAAAATTTTTCTGTTACAATTTCTTCCGGATGATTTGTTCCCGTCCATATTTTATAATCTTTATTTTGATTGGTTTGCTGTGCATGAAACCGGAACATACGCAACAACCATTCTCTTCTGCTTTCGTTTTCAAGTTGTATAGCATGAATGAATTCCTTTGTGCAAAAGGATTTAAAATCCCTGACCGTATCACTCA
>NZ_DAOMQT010000064.1:0-22481 GCF_035445465.1 Agriterribacter sp. | reverse complement strand
ACCTGCCTGTCGTAAAAAGCCGCTTTTTCCTCCAATGTCATTTGGGTAAAGCTGATCTTTCCCAGCCCCGCCCCGGTGAGCACCAGCACGCTGCCTTCATCACCTTTGGCAATATGTTTCACATCGTCTGAAGGCAGCCACCGTTTAGACGCGTAATAATTGAACTTACCATCGTCTTTCAGCATAAAAGCACCTTTGGCAGATCCAAACCACAGCTTTCCGTCTATTTCCGTAATAGCGGTAAGCTCCGTCCATGGCAGCTTCCTGCTCACTTCCCCTTTTTGCTTTCCGGTAGCTGCATCTATAACGATATACCCATTACGGGTACCCGCCACTATATCCTTTCCGCCGTTGGCCAGGGTAAAGCAGGTAATACTGTCTGCGGTAAAGAAGGATGCATAACTTTTATCTGCAGGAGAAAAAGAAAATATTTGTGCGGGAGTAAGCACAAAGAAACGATGCTTTGCGCTGTCAAATATCATATCCAATACCTGTTCGGTGCTTTTGCCTTCCCACAGCACCTGCGTGTTTTTAAGGTATTGCAGGGCGCTGCCATCGGATACCAAAAAATCAAAATCGCTGCCGCCTGCAAAAACCTTAGCGTTAGTAAGGCTGTGTTTTACATACAAGCTGCCGGCCCATGCGTTGCTGAGCACGGCTTTATCATCAAGGTATACCAGTTGGTGCTGGTATATGCCTATGGAGGTAATTTTTTTATCCTTCATGGGGCGGTAAGTATCATCGGGTACCAGTGTTCCGGGATAGAGCATGGCGCCGGAAAAAGGATGCAGCAAACCTTTGGAAGAAAGGATCTGTATAACGCCATTGCGGTCGGCATATGCTTTATATAATACAGTACCGCTGTCGGCTATATTGTATTTAATGCTGTAATCCTGCAGGTAGGGTGCATCGGTATATGCCTGTTCATGCTGGTTTTGTTCCGGCCGTTTCTGCAAACAGGAAACCAACCCCAGGGCAGCTATGCCTGCCGGTAGCCATTTTTTCATTTGCCGTATTTTAGCCAGCTTAATGATGAAGCTTATTTATTGCCTGGCGCACTGATCACTTCTAAGTAACGTGCCATCCAGTAAGGCAGCAGCCATATATCACCTGCGCTGTATTCGTTGGTGCCGTTGCGGCCGCCATTCAGATCAAACCGGTTGCCATTATGCCTGCTGATATCCAGCTCATCGGGCGGTAACACTTCCGTGGTTGTTTGTCCGCGGAAATTGGGCGCTATCAGCTCTATATCTTTTCTTTCGCTGTTGCGCACCGACCAGCCAATCATATCTAAGGGGTATTCCTGTAAGTACCACACAGCCTCTTTCAAATCAAACGCCTTTGCACCTGTTAATGCGGTAAAAATATTCCATGCGCCCTCCTTCTCGGGTCTTTCTATTTCCCAGTGATCAATGATGGCTTCTTTATACTTTTCTTTCAGGGTATCATTAAAAGCATAGCGGTATAAGCCCCAGTAGCCCAGGAAATACATTTCATCGTCTGAATGATTCCATCCTTCCGACAGCATTTTACTCCAGTCGTCGGCATCTTCGGGGGCATGACCAACCTCTTTCATTGGCCGCATCAGGTTTTCAAGGTAACCGTGGTTGTTCATCAGGTCGAAGGCTTTTTCTTTGTATACCTCTTTTTTGGTAAAGTGATAAGCCGTTTGAAGCATGGCGATGATATTGGAAGAATTGATCTTCCTGTCGCCTACATTTTTAGGCCTGGCATTCACATATTCCGGGTTCCATTTGCCCCAAAGCGTGGGTTTACCATCCCAGTCAACCAGGTAAAGATCATTATCAATAACGTGCTGCATCAGCGAATCTATCAGCGCTATGGATTGTGTTTTTATGGACTCATCGTCTACCAGTTCCGCCAAAACAGCGAAAACAAAAATATGGCCGATGGCTTCATCACTGCTGGTCGTGGATTTCCAGTCCCATTCCGGATCGGGAGCGGGTATCCATCTTTCCGGATCGTGGAGCCTGTATCCCTTCCTTTCATAAGACCGTGCAGGAAATCCTTTTACGGGATTAACGGAGTAAAGCCTTTCCATAGCATCCAGCGATTCGCGGCAGTTTTGTAATGCCTCGGGTGATTTGGTAACTGCATAGCGGAAGGCTTCTGCGCCAAGATACATGGAGGTCCATAACCCATCGTTATCGGAATCTTCCATATGACCGGTACCAAGGTCCCCATCTTTCATGCCCGAAAGTGTGGCATTAAACCCGTTGCGCATATGCCTGAGTCTCACCTGCCTGTCGTAAAAAGCCGCTTTTTCCTCCAATGTCATTTGGGTAAAGCTGATCTTTCCCAGCCCCGCCCCGGTGAGCACCAGCACGCTGCCTTCATCACCTTTGGCAATATGTTTCACATCGTCTGAAGGCAGCCACCGTTTAGACGCGTAATAATTGAACTTACCATCGTCTTTCAGCATAAAAGCACCTTTGGCAGATCCAAACCACAGCTTTCCGTCTATTTCCGTAATAGCGGTAAGCTCCGTCCATGGCAGCTTCCTGCTCACTTCCCCTTTTTGCTTTCCGGTAGCTGCATCTATAACGATATACCCATTACGGGTACCCGCCACTATATCCTTTCCGCCGTTGGCCAGGGTAAAGCAGGTAATACTGTCTGCGGTAAAGAAGGATGCATAACTTTTATCTGCAGGAGAAAAAGAAAATATTTGTGCGGGAGTAAGCACAAAGAAACGATGCTTTGCGCTGTCAAATATCATATCCAATACCTGTTCGGTGCTTTTGCCTTCCCACAGCACCTGCGTGTTTTTAAGGTATTGCAGGGCGCTGCCATCGGATACCAAAAAATCAAAATCGCTGCCGCCTGCAAAAACCTTAGCGTTAGTAAGGCTGTGTTTTACATACAAGCTGCCGGCCCATGCGTTGCTGAGCACGGCTTTATCATCAAGGTATACCAGTTGGTGCTGGTATATGCCTATGGAGGTAATTTTTTTATCCTTCATGGGGCGGTAAGTATCATCGGGTACCAGTGTTCCGGGATAGAGCATGGCGCCGGAAAAAGGATGCAGCAAACCTTTGGAAGAAAGGATCTGTATAACGCCATTGCGGTCGGCATATGCTTTGTATAGTGCAGTACCGCTGTCGGCTATATTATATTTAATGCTGTAATCCTGCAGGTAGGGCACATCGGTATGTGTAGTTTGATGATCAGCGTCTTTTTTTTGTGAACAGGAAAAAAGAGAAGTGGCTGCGATGAATGTAAACAATAAATACTTTCTCATTGAAATAACGGTAAAAGTGAATGAATGATGTAACCCGAAGGCTTGTTTTCCGGTCTGGCAAGGGTTTTTTTCAAAAAGGTCAGGTGAATAACGGGTAAGAGAACAGGCGCTGGCTTTGATACTCATACGTTGCGGCAACGCGCTGGCGGATGTGGTAAAAAACAATTTTAAACTTATCTTTCCTGCTCATATATATGTATAAAGCATCTGCATATGAAAAAAATAATACTTGTCTTGTTTTGCTGTGCAGCCGCCCTGGGCGTATGCGCCCAGCAAACGTTTCCGGTAAATGGCGTAGCCGATGACCGCAGCGGAACCTATATTTTTACCAATGCCACTATTGTGCAGGACGCGCAAACTACCCTGCAAAACGCTTCCCTGCTTATACAAAAGGGAAAGATCATAGCCGTGGGTAACGCTGTTGCTATTCCCAAAGATGCTGTTGTGGTAGATTGTAAGGGAAAGTATATTGTTCCTTCATTTATAGATATGTACAGCGATTATGGCATGCCTCTGCCGCAAAGCGCCACGGGAGCATTTAGTTACAGCGCCCCTACCCGGTTAACTTCAAACACAAAAGGCGCCTATGGATGGAACGAGGCCATTAAGGCCGATGCGGATGCCGCCGCTTTGTTTGTTACAGATAACGATAAGGCAAAAGACTTTCGCGCTATAGGTTTTGGCGCAGCGCTAACCCACCGCAAGGATGGCATCGCCCGCGGAACGGGAGCATTGGTAGCGCTGGCAGATAAAAAAGAAAACCTTGTTATCATAAAAGAAAAAGCATCGGCTCATTATGCTTTCAGTAAAGGCACATCCACTCAAAGCTATCCTACCAGCTTAATGGGCGCCATTGCTTTATTGCGGCAAACCTACCTGGATGCGGCCTGGTATAAAAATAACCCGGCCGCCGAAGGTGTAAACCTGAGCCTGCAGGCATGGAACAATAACCAGCCGTTGCCACAGGTGTTTGATGCCGGCGACAAATGGGCCGATATAAGGGCAGACAGGATAGGAGATGAATTTGGCGTACAATATATTATTAAAGGAGGCGGTAATGAATACCAGCGGATAAAAGAAATGGCGGCTACCGGGGCAGCATTTATTTTGCCTGTTAACTATCCGCAGGCAATGGATGTGGAAGATCCGGACAATGCCCGCTTAGTTTCATTAAACGATTTAAAGCACTGGGAGCTGGCGCCGGTAAATGCCGCCGCTTTTGAAAAAGCCGGGATTACTTTTTGTTTAACCCCTGCCGGTTTAAAAGACCCCAAACAATTTTTGCCTAATATCCGTAGCGCTATTGATAACGGGCTGAGTGAACGGAAAGCATTAGAAGCGCTGACTAAAACACCTGCAACGCTCCTCGGCGTTTACAACAAAGTGGGCAGCATTGAAGCTGGCAAGCTGGCCAATTTCCTTATTACTTCGGGCCCTGTTTTCCACGAAAAAACTATCGTATATCAAAACTGGGTGCAGGGTGAAAAGTATACGGTGCAGGATGTGGAGTGGGAAGATATAAAAGGCGTGTATGCGCTTGCATTGCATTCGGCAAAAGGAGAGGTAATATATACGCTGGAGGTTAAAAGCCCTCGTGCCGCCAGTATCATCAATACCGATACCCTGCCGGCAAAATTCAGCTTTAACGGCAAATTAGTAAACCTGAGCTTTACACCCGGCAAAAACGCAAAACCGGTTATACGGCTGAGCGGTGTGGTGAATAAGGATAGTACCTGGAAAGGAAATGGTGAAGATGCGGAAGGGAACGCGTTATTATGGTCGGCGGGCTTTATTAAACCTGCGGTCGGTAAAGCAGACAGCGCACAACATAGCTATGTAGCTCCTCTTGCAAAGATCACCTATCCCTTTGGTAGTTACGGCTGGAATGAATTACCCAAACCGGAGCCCCTGCTTTTTAAAAACGCTACGGTATGGACCGGTGAAGCAGAGGGAAATGTAGCCAATACAGATGTGCTCGTAAAGGATGGAAAGATCGCACAGGTGGGTAAAAATATTTCCGCCGCAGGGGCAAAAATCATTGATGGTACTGGTAAATATCTTACTGCAGGTATTATTGATGAGCATTCGCATATTGCCACGGCTTCCATTAATGAAGGCGCCCAGTCTGTTACTTCGGAAGTGCGTATAGGTGATAACCTGAACCCCGATGATATTAACATATACCGGCAGCTTGCCGGCGGGGTTACCTCTTCCCAGATTTTGCACGGATCGGCAAACACCATTGGCGGACAATCGCACCTCATTAAGCTGCGCTGGGGCGCGGATGATGAGGGATTGAAGTTCAAAGGCGCGGACCCCTTCATCAAATTTGCATTAGGTGAAAATGTAAAACGCACCACCTCATCTGCAAACAACCGCTTTCCCGATACCAGGATGGGTGTGGAACAGGTGCTCGTGGACGCCTTTCAACGGGCAGTGGATTATGAGAATGCATTGAAAAAGGCCTCCGTAAGTACAGCAGGAAAAAAGAAACAGGCGGCAAATCCTTTCGCTAAGGTAAGAAGAGACCTTGAGCTGGACGCGCTGGTAGAGATTATGCATCAAAAAAGATTCATTACCTGCCACTCCTATGTGCAGAGTGAAATAACCTATGCTATGCGGGTTGCCGAAAAATTCGGTTTCCGGATCAATACCTTCACGCATATACTGGAAGGGTATAAAGTGGCGGATAAGATGAAGGCGCATGGCGCAAATGTGTCAACCTTTTCCGACTGGTTTGGCTACAAGGTGGAGGTAACCGATGCCATTGCCTATAATGCGGCTGTTATGCAAAAAATGGATTTGAATGTATGTATCAATTCGGATGACGCGGAAATGGCCCGCCGCCTGAACCAGGAAGCCGCCAAAACCGTAAAATATGGTGGCGTGCCTGAAACGGAGGCATGGAAGATGGTAACCCTTAACCCTGCCAGAGCGCTGCATATTGATGATCGCACCGGGAGCATTAAAGCGGGTAAGGATGCCGACCTGGTATTATGGAGTGACAACCCCCTGAGCATTTATGCCAAACCGGAGAAAACAATAGTGGATGGCATTATGTATTTTGACCTGGAGCGCGACAGGCAACTGCGCGGCGTTATTTCGGCTGAGCGTAACCGTATCATCCAGAAGATGGTGGCAGAAAAGAAATCGGGATCACCGGTAGCCGCGTTTAAACCCAGTACTTATATCACGTTGAGCTGCAACGAAGATCACGGGCACGATGATAATAGCAGCTTGCAGTAGTACCGGTTCCTTTCTTCATTTAAAAAAATCAGGTATGAAAAAAATAGTTTTCCTGGCAGCCATGTTCACTTTCCTGTTTAGCGCCCGGTCGCAGGACAATGTATACCCTGCGAAAGCGTATAAAGGATTATTGTTTATTACTAACGGTACCGTACACGTGGGAAACGGCCGGGTACTTGAAAATGCCACTATAGAAGTGAAGGATGGAAAGATCGTTCGGGTTGGAACCGGTATAGCTATTCCGCTGGGCGATGTAAAGGTTGTGGATGCAAAAGGTAAGCAGGTATACCCGGGGCTTATTCTTCCGCAGAGCGACCTGGGGCTGAAAGAAATTTCGGGCAGTGTGCGTGGGTCCAACGATTACCGGGAGCTGGGCGATATCAATCCAAACGTCCGTGCCATTGTGGCCTACAATGCGGCTTCAACGATGATCAATGTGCTCAAAGCCAATGGCATTTTACTGGCCAATACTGTGCCGCAGGGCGGAACCATCAGCGGCACTTCTTCGGTGGTGCAGTTAGATGCATGGAACTGGGAAGATGCTGCGTATGCAATGGATAATGGTATACATCTTAACCTCCCTTCTTTTTCCACGGCAACTGCAGCTAAACCGGAAGAGGTAATGCGGCAGGCGCTGGAAAAAACAGAAGAGATCAAAAATTTTTTCAGGGAGGCACACGCCTACCTCCTGGAAACCACGCATGCTTCCACCAACCTTAAGCTGGAAGCGGTAAAGGGACTTTTTGATAAAAGCCAGAAGCTGTTTGTGCATGCCGGGCATGTAAAGCAAATGCTGCTGGCCATTGATTTTGTAAAAGAGTTTGGGTTCGATGTGGTAATTGTGGGCGGTGAAGCAAGCTGGCAAATTGCGCCTTTGCTGAAAGAAAATAATATAGCGGTTATATTAAACGCGGAGCACCATCTGCCGGCTACGGAAGATGAAGATTATGACCAGCCCTTTAAAACGCCAGCCATACTGCAAAAAGCAGGGGTATTGTTTTCCCTGAATGACAATGCCAACAATGCCCGGTACCGCAACCTGGCTTTTAACGCGGGCACGGCCGCGGCTTTTGGCCTTACCAAAGAAGAAGCGCTGAGCGCCATTACCTTGAACACCGCGAGAATTTTGGGTATTGACGCCAGAACCGGTTCCATTGAGGCAGGCAAAGATGCTAATATTATAATAAGCGAAGGCGATATATTAGATATGCGCACCAGCATTATAACCCATGCTTTTATACAGGGGCGGCAGACAGACCTTACCAGCAAACAAACACAGCTGTATGAGCGCTATATACAAAAATATGGATTGAACTAAGGGCAGGCACATGCAGCTATTATGACCAAAATACTGTTAAGCACTTTGTAAAGAAAAGTTGATTCAGCAGCCCCTGCATCCATTTTTGTATCTTGCTTCAGGCCGGTCACCGGAGCCGGCAGTTATTTCAACCCCTATGCGTAGCGTTAAGATCATATTATATTCTTTACTGACATTGCTGGCTATTGTGCTGCTGGCTATTTTTTTCTGTAACCGGGCTATTACAAACGCGGCCAGGGGAAAACTGTATTCCACTATTGAAGATATACCGTACAACAAAACGGGGTTATTACCGGGCACATCAAAATACCTGGTGGCAGGTTTTTTAAATCCTTATTATACCTACCGCATGGAGGCAGCGGTTCGGCTGCTAAAGGCGGGGAAGATCACTTACATTATTATCAGTGGCGATAACAGCAGCATTTATTATAACGAACCCGCATTAATGAGGGCGGATTTGCTGAAAGCGGGAATTGATTCTGCCTGTATTTATTCCGACTATGCCGGGTTCAGAACGTTCGATTCCATGGTTCGGCTTAAAGCCATTTTCGGACAGGATTCCGTAACTGTAATTTCACAGCCATTTCAAAATGAAAGAGCCATTTATATCGCTTCGCGGGAAGGCATTGCTGCCATAGGTTTTAATGCAAGAGATGTGAATGCACGCGGCGGCTTTAAAGTGCAGTTCCGGGAAAAATTAGCCAGGGTAAAAGTATTTATTGATTATTTAACGGGTGCTGAGCCAAAATTTCTGGGAGAAAAAGTGAATATTCCCTGAAAGGCTCCGCCGAATATGAAGCCTTTTTATGATGAGCACTTATGCCTCGAATTCCAGCAGCCCGCAGGCGGGCCGATTTACGAATACAATTCAAAATAGCCACGAATACACGAATATTTAATGTGTTTTGATAGATTTATTCGTGTATTTGTGGCGTAATACATACCCTGGCAGATGTAATACGAGATCAATTGGCCAATTAACTTTTACTCTACCCAATCTGCTATAAAAATATTGGTATCTCTTGTGCCGCCATTATTACGGTTACTGCAAAAAGCAATTTTTTTACCATCGGGAGAAAACATGGGGAAAGCGTCGAACCCTTTGTCGCGGCTTATTTTCTGCAGGTTGCCGCCATCTCCGTTAATGGTATACAGGTTAAAAGGAAACCCTCTTTTGTATTCGTGGTTGGAGGCAAAAATGATGTGTTTGCTGTCGGGCATAAAAGCGGGCGCCCAGTTGGCTTGTCCGTATGCTGTAATTTGCCGGGCATTGCTGCCGTCTGCATCGGCCACCCAAACTTCCATATTGGTAGGCGCCACCAGGCCTTCGGCAAGCAGCTCCTTATATTCTTTTACTTCCGCTTCTGTTTGGGGACGGGAAGCCCGCCAGATTAATTTTTTGCCATCGGGGCTGAACCACGCGCCGCCATCATATCCTATTGTATGGGTAACTCTTTTTTCCTTTCCCGATTTCAGGTCCATTATATAAAGCTCAAGATCGCCATCTTTATCGCTGGTATAGATCATTTTTTTGCCATCGGGTGAAAGGGTGGCTTCTGCATCATAGCCTTTCGCATGGGTAAGCTGCTTTACGATATTTCCATCCAGGTCGGCCATAAAAATATCATAACTGTTATATAAAGGCCAAATGTACCTGTTGCCGTATTTTTTCCGGTCGGGTATAGGCGGGCAGCTATCGGCCGCCAGGTGCGTAGATGCGTAAATAATATGCTTGCCATCTTTGGTAAAGAAGGGGCAGGTGGTTCTTCCTTTGCCTGTGCTTACCAGCTTATATTCGAACTTTTCACCGGCGTGCCGGGGCACTTTGCCAATAAATATCTGGTCGCAGTTCAATCCTTCCTTAGGGTTAGTACGCTGAAATACAAGATACTTACTATCATAGCTCCAGTATGCTTCAGCGTTGTCGCCGCCAAAAGTAAGCTGTTGTATATTTTTAAAATGCTTTTCTTCAGGGTAATGCACGGTGTCGGTGAAAGGCCGAAGCTGAGCCATTGCCGAAATAAGGTCTGTTGGAACGTTTAAAGGAACTGGTGCAACATATGCGGTTCCGGCGAATGCTGTTGTAAGCCATATCAGGGCGGTAAAGATGCCTTTGCGTTTTTTGCTCATTATTGTTGTTTTATTTGCTGCTGCAAAGATACGCCGGGATATGGCAAAAAATAAGCCCCGCAAACAGGCGGAGCTTTCGCTGTGTTAGTGATCAACATTTATTGCTTTTGTATAATAAGTCTGTGGGGTATAGGTGCGGCAATATCATTTGCATCAAAAGCAGCCTTTACAGATTCCTGTACACCAAAATATACATCCCAGTAATCAGACTGCGTAGTATAAGGACGAATGGCCAATGTTGTCATGCCGTCTCCTATTTTCAATACACTTACTTCGGGCTTGGGATCTTTTAATACTTTCGGATGCTTTAACATGGCTTCAATGGCTACGGTGCGTGCTTTTTCTACAGGTACATCGAGTGCTATAGCCAGGCTCAGATCAACCCGCAGGTTACCATGCGTATTAAAATTGGTAATTACTCCGGTTGAAAGCGGTCCATTGGGCAGTATAACGGTTTTATTATCGGGTGTAAGCAAGGTAGTATTAAATACACCCTGGTCTGTAACGGCTCCGGTTGCGCCCTGTGCCTCAATAATATCACCTATTTTAAAGGGTTTGAATATCAGCATCATAACTCCGCCTGCAAAATTACCCAGCGTGCCATTCAGCGCAGAGCCGATAGCAATGCCTGCACCAACAATTAACGCCGCGAACGAGGAGGTATTTACGCCCAGTATCCCAAAAATAGTAATGACTAATAAAACCTGACAGGTAATCTTAAAAAAGGAAACCAGAAAGGATTGGAGGGAATGATCAAACTTACGTGTAGTGAGGGTTTTGCGAAGCAGTATACCCAGTCGGCCAATGATCCAGTTGCCGATAAGGAAAAAAATGATCGCTCCCAGGATCTTTGGCGTGTATGCAATGGCCAGGTCAATAAATTTTGAGGCGATGTTGGTTCCTTTGCTCAGCAGGTCATCAGATTGTAAGAGGAAATATCTCATATGCAATCAATTTTATATTCTTACAGACGTTGCCTGTATAAGATGAGTTGCATATAAGAAGAAGCGAAGTAAAAAAAATGCCGTTAAGTATTCAATCCTCCGCAAACACTGATCGTCTGTCCGGTTATATAGCTGCTCCAGTCGCTTGCCAGGAATAATGCCACATCCGCAATATCTCCTCCCGTGCCAAACCGGCCCAGGGGAATACTGCTTTTGTATTTATCTGCGGCATCGCCTTCTTTCAGATATCCGGTCATATCGGTTTCAATAAAGCCGGGGGCTATGGCATTACAGCGGATATTACGGCTGCCCATTTCTTTGGCAATGCTTTTGGTGAACCCGATAATGCCCGCCTTGCTGGCCGCGTAGCTGCTTTGCCCGGCATTACCTGTAATGCCAATAATAGAGCTCATATTGATGATGCTGCCGCTCTTCGCTTTCATCATAGGGCGGATAACCTGTTTGGTCATGTTGAATACACTCCGGAGATTGGTATTGATCACTTCATCCCACTGGTCGGGCGACATGCGGAGCAGCAGGTTGTCTTTTGAAATGCCGGCGTTATTTACGCAAATATCAACGGATCCGAATGCTTTAAGCACATCATTCACCAGCGTTTCACTTTGCGCAAAATCGCCCGCATTGCTTTGATAGGCTTTTGCGTTTACACCAAGCGCCTGCAGCTTTTCCTGCAACGCGGCGGCTTTTTCGCTGCTGCTGTTGCTCACGTAGGTGAAGGCAATATGCGCGCCGTGTGCCGCAAGCTTTAGTGCAATGGCTTCCCCGATGCCACGGGCGGCGCCGGTTACAATAGCTACTTTGTTGTTGAGTAGTTTCATGAATATTACTGAATTATTGCTGCAAGATAACAGAAAGAATATAAAATTGTGTGGCTTCCGCTGTCACGTATTATAATTTGAACCGGAGGATTTCTTCAATAAGCGTTCGTTCATTGCTCAGTCTCGGCACTTTATGCTGACCACCCAGCTTGCCCTTGCTTTTCAGCCATTCATTAAATAATCCTTTAGGCATCATGTGAAGCAGGGGCAGGTGAAGGGCAATGTCTTTATAGCGCTTTGCTTCATAATCGCTATTGATGCTTTGCAGCGCTTTGTCTAATTCAAAGGTAAAATGATCCAGACTGGCAGGTTCCTTATCAAACTCCACCAGCCATTCGTGTGCGCCATTTCCATTATCGCTGAAGTAAACAGGGGCGGCAGTATAATCATTTACAATGGCGCCTGTTTTTTCGCAGGCCATGGAAACTGCTTTGTCGGTATTATCTACAATCACTTCTTCACCAAAAGCATTGATAAAGTGCTTTAAGCGCCCGGTTATTTTAATGCGAAAAGGGTACAGGGTAGTAAACTGTATGGTGTCGCCCAGCAAATACCGCCACAGCCCTCCGTTGGTGCTGATCACCGGGGCGTAATTTTTACCGGTTTCTACAGCTCTCAGTCCTATGGTTTGCGGATCTTTTTTTCCATATTCCTCAATGGGCATAAATTCCATAAACACGCCGTGATCCAAATACAGCAGCATACCCTCTTCTCCCGGCTTATCCTGCGCAGCAAAAAATCCTTCGCTGGCATTGTAGCTGTCTATATAGTAAATGTCCTTTCCTATTATTTTTCTGAACTGCTCGCGGTAAGGGGTAAACGAAACGCCGCCGTGAATGTACAGTTCCAGCGATGGCCATACTTCGGCAATGCAGCTTTTACCTGTTATTTCCAGTATTCTTTTAAAAAGCACCAGCGTCCATGTGGGTACGCCTGAAATGGAAGTAACGTTCTCTGTAATAGTGGTTTCGGCCAGCTTTTCAATTTTGGTTTCCCATTCATCCATCAGGGCAATAGACAGCTCAGGCGTACGGATCCATTGTCCCCAGGCAGGAGAATTTTGCAGAAGCACAGCGCTCAGGTCGCCATAATGGATCTCCTCATTTAGCTGGTTTATCGTATGGCTGCCGCCAATGACTAGCCCCTTACCCGTTAACAGGTCCGAATCGGGATTGAAATTATAATACATGGTAAGCGTATCCTTGGCGCCTTTATAGTGGCAGTCTTCTAAGCTTTCTTCGCTTATGGGAATGAACTTGCTTTTATCGCTGGTAGTACCGCTGCTTTTGGCAAACCAGCGGATAGGCGTATTCCACAAAATATTTTCTTCACCATCCATCATACGCTGTATATAAGGTTTCAGGTCGTCGTACTCGTGTACGGGTACTGCCTTTTTAAAGTCGCGTGTAGAAAATAAGGAAGAAAAATTGTACTTGCGGCCGAACTCCGTATACTGTGCCGAGGTAACCAGGTCCTGCAGTACCTCCCGCTGTGATGCTATAGGGTGTTGTACCCATGCTTCAATACGCCACAGGCGCATACGGGCCAGTTGCGATATGGTTGTGCTTAATATTCCCATTGAATTTCAGCAAAATAAAGCATTTACGATAAATGAGAAAGTAATTCTTTGCAGCGATTATTCACCCGCCATTTCCCTTAAAATATTCATTATAGCAATTACTGGTGGCTTTTCGTAATTGCTCCGGGTTATGGTTTTTATATCTTTATGCGAAACAGTATAAAATATCAAAGCGGATAGGCTACATTGTGCTTGTCGCAGATTTCAACTCTATATAGAAAATGAACAGCCACGAGATAGAAAATAACGTAAAACGCATTTTTGAAAACTTTTCAAAAGAGAACTTTCTTTTTGACCTGCTTTTGGCCTATGGTATTTCCAAGACTTCCATTACGCGGCTAAAAAATGGTGATTTCAACCTTTCAAAAATAGAAGGTGAAATACTGTACAAAAAAAAGATATTCTTCAAAAAGGAAGAGACCAAAAAATTGCTTAGCTCCATTGACACTATTTCAAAGCAGGAACGAATAGGGAAGCATACGCCCCGTTTCGCGATTCTTACTGATTATAAAACGCTGGTAGCAAAAGACCTGAAGCTGGGGAAAAACTTAGACATTCCCATTGAGGAATTACCCAGGTATTTCAATTTCTTCTTACCGCTTGCAGGCAGTGAAGTGTATCATTCTACCAACGACAATGAAGCCGACCGGAATGCAGCCTACAAGATGGCACAGTTATACGATTTGCTGATTAATGAAAATCACGACATATACCATTCCAAAGAAAGCGTACATAACCTGAATATCTTCCTGTCAAGGTTATTGTTCTGCTTCTTTGCGGAGGATACGGAAATATTTGAAGAAGAAAGCATTTTTACCAATACGTTGGTGCAGCATACGGCCGAAAACGGAAGCGATACCCATTTGTTTTTGAACCGGCTTTTTGAAAGACTGAATACCGAAAGCGGCAAAGGTTTTTCGAATTATCTGGCCAAATTCCCTTATGTAAATGGCGGCTTGTTTAAAGATAAAATTGATTCACCAGTTTTTACTGCCAAAGCACGAAAAATATTGGTTGAACTGGGCGAACTGAGCTGGAAAGATATCAACCCCGATATTTTCGGCTCTATGATACAGGCGGTGGTGATACCCGAATACCGCAGCGACCTGGGCATGCACTATACTTCAGTGCCCAATATTTTAAAGCTCATTAAACCCCTGTTTCTGGATGAGTTGTATGAGGCATTTGAAAAGCATCAAAATAATGCCACGCAGCTAAGAAAGCTGATTGCCCGCATTGCCAATATCAAATTTTTTGACCCGGCCTGCGGCAGCGGTAATTTCTTAATTATCACCTACAAAGAGCTGCGGGTGCTGGAAATAAAAATCATTCAGCAGCTTATTGCTTTAGAAAAAATACCGTTGTTTACCGATGCTTTTACAAGTTCTATCGGCTTAAACCAGTTTTATGGAATAGAATTAGACGACTTTGCCCATGAAATGGCCATCCTCTCACTTTGGCTGGCGGAGCACCAGATGAACCGGGTATTTGATGAGCGCCTGGAAGGCTATGGAAAAAGCAAACCCATTTTGCCCCTGAAACAGGCTGGTAAAATAGTACAGGGCAACGCTGCCCGTGTAGATTGGAAAGACGTTTGCCCGATTGGAAAAGAAGATGAGGTGTATATCATAGGTAATCCACCTTATTTTGGGGCAAGGTTGCAGGATAAAGAACAAAAAACGGATATGGCTATTGTATTCCACGGGATTAATGGATACAATAATATGGACTATATCTCCTGTTGGTTTTACAAAGCAAAAGATTACATAGAAGCGCTTAATGCAAAAGTAGCCTTTGTAACTACCAATTCAATTTGTCAGGGTGAGCAAGTAGCTTTGCTTTGGCCACATCTTATTTCCGATAAAATTGAAATTGGATTTGCTTATCAGTCTTTCAAATGGTCCAACAATGCCAAAGGCAATGCAGGTGTTACCGTAATTATTCTAAGTTTTCGTAACGCTTCAAACGAGGAAAAGTTTTTGTTTGCAGGAAATATTAGAAAAGAAGCTAAAAACATAAACCCTTATTTACTGGATTATGCCAATATTATTATTACAGGAAGAAGTAAGCCAATTTCTAAGGTTGCTGAAATGAGTTTTGGAAATATGCCAAATGACGGAGGATTTCTGCTGTTAGAAGAAGATGATGCGGCAAGACTAAAAAACGAGAAATCAAGAAAGTTTATTAAATCATTTATCGGAAGTTCCGAATTTCTTAAAGGAAACCAGCGTTATTGTTATTGGATACATGACAATCAAGTTGAGGAAGCTATACAGGTTGCAGAAATATCAAATAGAGTCGATTCCGTTAGAGAATATCGATTAAACAGCAGTCGCGAAGCTACACGAAAATTAGCGGTATCAGCACACAAATTCGGAGAAATTAGGCATCAATATTCGGATGCAATCCTAGTTCCAAGGCACTCTTCTGAGAACAGAGAGTATATACCATTAGGTTTTTATAACGGCGATACTATTATCGCAGATTCTGCAATGGCAGTTTACGATGCCCAGCCCTGGCTTTTTGGTGTTATCCATTCCAAAATGCACATGGTTTGGGTACGCGCTGTAGGCGGCAAGTTAGAAGAAAGATTGAGGTATTCAGCCAGGCTGTGTTACAATACATTTCCCTTCCCCGATATTAGCACTAAACAAAAGGAAAACCTAAACCTGTATGTATTTGCCATTTTAGATGAAAGAGCCAAACACCCTGAAAAAACAATGGCACAGCTTTACAACCCCGGTACAATGCCCAAAGGTTTAAAACAGGCACACGAAGAATTGGATAGAGCCGTAGAGCAATGTTACCGCTTACAACCATTTACTTCAGATACGGAGCGGTTGGAGTATTTGTTTAAAATGTATGAGGAGATGACAAAGAAAGATACGCTGTTTGCGAAGCAGAAGAAATCCCGAAAAAAGAAAGAGACGCAATGACAGACATACTCAACAGGCTATTGACTTTATCTGCCGAAAATGAGGTGGTAGAGTTTAAAGAAGCAAAGACCCAATATGACAAAGACAAATTGGGGCAATATTTTTCTGCGTTAAGCAACGAAGCCAACTTAAAAAACACAGAAAATGCATGGTTGGTATTAGGCGTAAAAAACGACAGGACGATTGTTAGCACTATCATCAACGACAACCAACTGAATGAGTATAAAAACGAACTGGCACAGCATACCAGTCCACGGCTGTCATTTGATAAAACAGAGCGAGTAGAAAAAGACGGCAAAACGGTAATCCTTTGTAAAATACCTGCTGCACCCCAGGGGCAGCCTGTTTCATGGAAAGGACATTACTATGGCAGGAACGGGGAAAGTTTGGGTGCATTAAGCGACAGGGAGTTTGACATTATCCGCATGCAAAACAAAGCCTTTGACTGGTCGGCACAAATAATTCATGCCGCCACCCTTGCCGATCTTTCAAAAGAAGCCATTGATTTTGCCCGGAAGCAATACATTGAGAAAAACAAAAAGAATGGGCAGGAAATCCTGCAATGGGATGACGACACTTTCCTTAACAAAGCCAAAGTAACCATACAGGGTAAAATAACCCGTGCGGCAATTTTATTGTTGGGCAAACCGGAATCAGACCATTTTATCAGTCCTGCACAGGCTAAAATAAGCTGGATATTGCGGGATAAAGACAATATTGAAAAAGACTATGCTCATTTTAGTTGCCCGCTTATACTGGCAGTAAACGAAGTGAAAGACAAAATCCGTAACCTTAAATACAGGTACATAAAAGATGATAGTCTTTTCCCAGATGAAGTTGATCAGTTTGACCCTTATATCATTCGTGAGTCCTTAAACAACTGTATTGCCCATCAGGATTATACGCTGAACGGGAAAATAAATGTAGTGGAGCGGGAAGATGCTATGCTTACCTTCAGCAATGCCGGCTCATTTATACCGGAATCGGTAGAGCGTGTAATAAAATCGGATGCGCCTGAATCAAGGTACCGTAATCCGTTTTTGGCCAATGCCATGCTCAATTTAAATATGATAGATACTACAGGAAGCGGTATAAAAAGAATGTTCGTTATTCAGCGAAAAAAGTTTTTCCCTTTACCCGATTATGACCTGAGCAAAAACAAAGTGCAGGTAACTATCATAGGCAGGGTGCTGGACATGAAATACGCCATCAAACTGGCACAAATGCCTGACTTGTCGCTGGGTGAAATTATTTTGTTAGATAAAATAGTTAAAAGTAAAAGCATCACCGATGATGAAGCAAAGGGGTTAAAAGTAAAAGGGTTGATCGAAGGAAGAAAACCAAATTACTATATCTCATCTTCCGTAGCCGATGTAACCGGAGAAAAAGCCACTTATATTAAGCAGAGGGGATTTAAGGACGAACATTATAAGCGGATGATATTGGAATATATCCGGCAATATGGTCATGCATCAAAAAAAGACATTCATGAATTAATTTTGGATTTACTTCCATCAGTTTTAGATAAAAAGAAGAAAGAGAATAAAATCAGGAATATTGTATATGCTATGTCAAAAAAGGATAAAACGATTGAAAACCAGGGAACCAAACGTAATTCTGTATGGGTTTTAAGTTTATCTAAAAAGGACAATTAAAAAATTAGATAAAATTAGATAAAGTTTAGACAAAGAAATAATTTAACTTCTTGATAATCAATGTGTTGGTTTTTGTAATTTAGATAAACAAAGCAGGGGTTTTTAAAAATTTTAAAGGAAAGAGCAATGCCAGACCTGATAAAAGTAGAATATAACCAAACCGGCAAAAGCAAAAAGACCAATGAGTACGGCATGCGTGAAATGCAAGAAAAAGCTTTCGCGGCCCGAACCGCGCAATATCTTTTGATAAAAGCCCCGCCCGCTTCGGGGAAATCGAGGGCGCTGATGTTCATCGCCTTAGACAAGCTGAAGAACCAGGGCATTAAGAAAGCAATTGTTGCGGTTCCCGAAAAAGCAATCGGGGCCTCCTTTAGCTCAACCGGGTTGAAGCAATACGGTTTTTTTGCCGACTGGAATCCCCATCCGAAATATAACCTGTGTACCCCCGGTTCAGAGAAAAGCAAAGTATCAGCATTTCTCGGATTTCTGGAAAGCGATGAACAGATTCTGATATGCACCCACGCTACACTTCGCTTTGCTTTTGATGGATTAGACGAAAAAAAATTGAACAATACTGTGATTGCCATAGATGAGTTTCACCACGTATCGGCAGACGGAGATAATCGTTTGGGCGAAGTAATGAAAAACATAATGGCAAACTCAAATGCCCATATTGTAGCAATGACCGGTTCTTATTTCAGGGGAGATAACGTGCCGGTGCTATTGCCCGAAGACGAAGCCAGGTTTACTAAAGTTACTTACAACTATTATGAGCAGTTAAACGGATATGAATACTTAAAATCGTTAGGAATAGGCTATCATTTTTATACGGGCAGGTACTTTAAAAAACAGCCTGACAGACCGGTGTAGGCTTTGGAAGAGATTTTAGATGAAAACAAAAAAACGATTATTCATATACCCAATGTAAACGCTGCCGAATCATCAAGAGAGAAGTACGAAGAGGTAAACCACATTATTGACGTTTTGGGCGACTTAGATTATCAGGATGAACAAACAGGCGTGTTATATATAAAAAGCAAACGTTCCGGGAAAATGCTGAAAGTTGCCGATTTGGTAAACGATAATCCAAAATCGAGAGATAAAATAACGGCTTATTTAAGAGAGGTAAAAGCTCCCGAAGACATTGATATCATCATTGCTCTTGGGATGGCAAAAGAAGGTTTTGACTGGCCTTATTGCGAGCATGCGCTAACGATAGGTTACAGGGGGTCATTAACCGAGATTATTCAGATAATAGGCAGGGCTACCCGGGATAGCAGTAATAAAACACATGCGCAGTTTACCAACCTGATTGCCCAGCCCGATGCAGAAAACGGGGAAGTGAAAGTAGCAGTAAACAATATGCTGAAAGCCATTACGGCATCGTTACTAATGGAACAGGTGTTAGCGCCCAATTTCAAATTTAAACTCAAAAGTGATGACAATGATGACGAAGAAAGTGATGATAAAGACGAGCACACCATTAAAATAAGAGGCTTCAAGCTGCCTACTTCACAAAGAGCCAAAGATATTATTGAAACCGACCTGAACGATTTAAAAGCAAGAATTTTACAGGACGACCAGATGTTGAAAGCCATGCCGGGAAATGTAGAGCCGGAAGTGATAAACACGGTACTGATCCCCAAAATTATTCGAGAGGTTTATCCTGATTTAAGCGAAGAAGATGTGGAAGCGGTAAGACAGCACGTAGTAGTGGATTCTGTTATAAAAAACAGTATCATAGAAATACAGGGGGATAAAAAATTTATCAGGATGGCAGGCAGCTTTGTAAATATAGACGATATACACATTGACCTGATAGACCAGGTAAATCCATTTCAAAAGGCATTTGAAATTTTATCAAAATCTGTCACTACCCAGGTGCTGAAACTGATTGATGAGCATATTCAATCCATTAAAATAGAAATGACTGAGGAAGAAGCTATTTTACTCTGGCCCAAAATAAAGGAATGGAGAGAAAAAACCGGAGAAGCCCCTGATATTCGTTCTTTTGATCCCAAGCAGCGAAGAATGGCAGAAGCTTTAATATTTTTGCGTGAGCTAAAAAGACAAAGGGCATTGAATGAGCAGTAACAAAAAAATATCGTTGGACGATATCTTTAATGATGACGATTTTGGCTTGTTAGATTCAAAAGCCAAAGTCTCAAATATCAAATCCGAGGAGGACAGGCTTATTGATTCTTTTGAAGAAATCAATACCTTTTTCGACAAAAACGGCAGGGAGCCGAATGCTTCCAGTATGTCTGAATATGGGTTTTTGGCAAAGCTGAAAAACTTTAGGCAGGACGAGCAGAAAAAAAGAATCGTAAAACCATTTGACAGGCACAATCTTTTAGGTGAAGTAGAAATGGAAAAACCTTCTATTGATGATATATTGAATGACGATGATTTTGGCTTATTAGATACAGGCAAAGACCTGGCTATTTTTAAGTATAAGCATATTCCTAAAGAGGAAGAAAGGGCCGAAGCGGATTTTGTAGCACAACGAAAACCAATGAAGGAGAAGGATTTTAAGCCCTATGAGGAAATGTTCCAAAAAGTACACCAGGAAATCAAAGAAGGAAAGCGAAAGTTATTACCATTTTATAGCCTGGAAAAAAATTTAAAACCCGGGAACTTCTATATTGTGGATGGCGTGATGCTTTATCTCGAATCAGCAAATTTAGACGAGAAGCTAAGAGGAATAAATACAGGCAATAGAGTTCAAATGGATGGCCGTACAAGAACTATTTTTGAAAATGGAACATATAGCAATATGCTATATCGGTCCTTGGGCAAGCAAATTCAAAATAGCGGAAAGCTGATAACCAATACCTATGAATCAATACAAGATGAGTTTTTTGATAACGAAAGTTGGGTAAAAGAGGAGGATATTCAAACAGGTTGGATTTACGTTTTGAAATCCAAATCAACCCATCCTGAAATAGCAGCTATTAAAGATCTGTATAAAATTGGCTTTTCCACTACTGCGATTGAAGAACGGATAAGAAATGCTAAAAGCGAAGCAACCTATTTATTTGCAGATGTAATAAAAGTTGCCAGCTACGCCTGTTATAACCAGAATGCTGATAAATTAGAACAACTGCTGCACCGGTTTTTTGCTTCAGCTTGCTTAAATATTGATTTATTTACTGAACAAGGACAACGGCTAATGCCAAGAGAATGGTTTGTAGTGCCGTTTGAGGTAATTGAAGAAGCTATACGGCTTATCTTAAATGGAGAGATCATCAAATATAAATATGATACAGAGAATGGGGAGGTTGTTGAAAAATAGAGAAAAATTATAATGCTTTTGTCTCCCAAAAAGAGAGTATAAAATGGTAGTAAAATAAAACGCAATCATCGATTCTTCCTTTTTACTCACTCCCCGGGCTCCACTGCCGGAAATTCTCCCATCGCTTTTATGGCCTCCTCGTGCAAATAATCCTTGCGTTTCAATTCAAAATTCCTTCCTAAGTAAAGCCGTCGCACCTGGTCGTCTTCGGCCAGCTCTTCTGCGGTACCATGCTTAAATATCTTTCCGTCAATAAGCAAATAGGCCCGGTCGCAAATAGAAAGGGTTTCATTTACATTGTGGTCGGTGATCAAAATACCGATGTTCTTGTATTTCAGCCGGGCAACCACCGCCTGTATATCTTCCACGGCTATCGGGTCAACGCCCGCAAAGGGTTCATCTAATAAAATAAACTTGGGGTCAACGGCAAGAGCGCGGGCTATTTCCGTTCTGCGTCTTTCTCCGCCACTGAGGGAGTCGCCGTTGTTTTTACGCACGTGATGCAGGTGAAATTCATCTAACAGGTCTTCCAGCTTCCTCTTTTGTTCGGCTTTGCTCAGCTTTGTTATTTCCAGCACAGCGGCAATATTATCCTCCACGCTTAGCTTGCGAAACACCGATGCTTCCTGCGGCAGGTAGCCAATACCCATCTGCGCTCTTTTATACATCGGCAGTTTGGTAATATTCCTGTCTTCCAGAAACACCTCTCCCTCATCCGGCTTTATGAGGCCCACCACCATATAAAAAGTAGTGGTTTTTCCGGCGCCGTTTGGGCCCAGCAGGCCTACTATTTCCCCTTGTTTTACCTCTACCGACACCTGGTTTACCACCGTGCGGCTGCCATACTGTTTTACTAAATTGCTGGTATGTATAGTAATGCTCAAGTTGCAAACATTTGCGGCAAAAATACAGGATAGCCGCTAATTGCTGTGTATTCCGGTGTATTCTTTAACAGGTATTTGGAAGGAAGGCTTTTACCCCTGCAGGAGATACGCTGCTTCCCGGTTTTACGCTGCTGTTTTCTAAATGCCTCCTTTAAACTATGTTTGCAAACTATTTTGATCATGCACAGTTAAAACAATGAAAGTTACAGAACACCTGCGCCAGGCTAAAGGAACATTGGTATCTTTTGAAATATTACCTCCCTTAAAGGGCAAAACCATTAATTCTATTTACGATCACTTAGATCCGTTAATGGAATTCAAGCCTTCATTTATTAATGTAACCTATCACCGGGCAGAGCATATCTTTAAGAAAAAGGCCGACAGCAGCTTTGA
>NZ_DAOMQT010000063.1:0-22782 GCF_035445465.1 Agriterribacter sp. | reverse complement strand
CATGACCGCAACAACTGCACTATGCTTTTCTTACATAATTACTTCGTGGCTAAATTGCTTTTTATGATCGTCCCCCAAAGCAGGTTTAAACCGTCATCGAAAACAAACGGGTGGAAGGCGCTTTGGCGATCAGCCTCAGGTCAAAAGCCATGCAGATATTGCGTAAAAAAGATCGGCCTTTCGGCGTAACTATTATTTTATTTTCTGTTATGGTTACCAGTCTGTCATCCTCCAGCGCTTTTAACCTTTCCATAATGCCTGGAAAACGGTCTTCCGGCATCCACCCGGTTTCCAGGAAGCACATCAGGTTAAGAATATGACGGCGGATCTTCAGGTCTTCCGCTGTTAAAATATGTCCTTTCATTATAGCTAACCCACCGTTGTTTATTTTTTCATAATAGGCCTCAACTGTTTTTTCATTTTGGGCAAAGGCATACCAACTGTCGGATATGGCGGATACGCCCAGCCCGATCATTACCTGCGTGGCGGAAGAAGTATAACCCATAAAATTCCGGTGGATCTTTTTGCTGCGTACGGCCTGGTATAAACGATCGGAAGGCAGGGAAAAATGATCCATGCCTATTTCTATATAACCTGCCTCTTCTAATAATGCTTTAGCGGTTGTATAGAACTCCAGCTTCAGTTCACCCGGCGGCAGATCATGTTCGTCAAAGCCACGCTGCCCCACCCCTTTTACCCAGGGCACATGCGCATACGAATAAAACGCTATCCTGCCGGGCTTTAGCTCAAGGGTAAGCGCTATATTTTTACGCACATCTTCTAATGTTTGAAAAGGGAGGCCGAACACAAGGTCATGGCTCACACTTTCATAGCCGGTTTCTAAGGCCGTTTCCGTTACTTTTTTTACGTTTTCAAAAGGTTGAATACGATGGATGGCTTTTTGTACTTTTTCATTATAATCCTGCACGCCAAAGCTTACCCGGCGAAAGCCTGTGTTATATAAAGTTTGCAAATGTTCCCTTTCCGTATTATTGGGATGTCCTTCAAAGCTGAATTCTCTTTCCGGGTGCACAGTGCAGCCCGACAAAATACCGTCTAACAGCTTTTTTAAATGAGTTGGTGAAAAGAAAGTAGGCGTTCCCCCGCCTAAGTGTATTTCACGGATTACAGGTTTTTCCCGGAAGATATGCCTGTACATATCCCATTCTTTTAAAAGCGCTTCAATATAAGGTTCCTCCACGCTGTGCTGCCGGGTAATGCGTTTGTTACAGGCACAGAAAGTACAAAGGCTTTCGCAAAAAGGCAGGTGAATATAAAGGCTGATGCCTTCCTGCAGGTTGCTTTCTTTGAAAGATTGCCGGAGCCCCGGTATCCATTGCGAAATGGAAAACCCGGCTTCGTCCCAATAGGGAACAGAGGGATAGCTGGTATACCGCGGACCGGGAACGTTATATTTCTGAATAAGCGTTGTATCCATCATTTTCAGGCGGTAGACAGGATGTTGGCATTGGATGCATTTCAGGTACGACCGGCAATAACCCGTATACTTTAAATGCATCCTTTGCCGGATTTCATTATCAGTAAAGCAAAGTTTCCTGTTTTCCCGGAAGAAAACATTAACCAGGATCATGCACAGAGCTGAGATAGAACAGGACTTTTAATAATAGAGGATAAAAAACTCTTTTATTATGGAATTGTCTGTTAACTTTGCCTGCATAAACGGGTTATACATGTTTTCAAAAACTTGTGAATATGCACTAAGGGCAATGTTATTTGTAGGGCAAAAGTCGAAAGACGGAAACAAAACGGGGATCAGGGAAATTGCCGAGGGAATTGATTCACCCGAATACTTTATAGCTAAAATTTTACAGGAGCTTAGTCGTAAGAACCTCATACAATCGCTGAAGGGCCCTAACGGAGGCTTTTACCTCAACGAACAGGGGATGGAATGTACCCTGGCTGATATTGTTAAAGCGATAGACGGCGATAAAATTTTTTCGGGCTGCGGGCTGGGGTTACGGGAGTGTTCAGAAAAAAAACCCTGTCCAATACACAATGAGTTTAAGAAGATCCGGAAGGAAATGCACGACATGCTTCAGTCGGCTAAACTCAATGAGTTTAATGAACAATTGGAAAAGAAATTAACCTTTTTAAGAAGAGTATAATTTTTTATGAAAAAGAAATGGTACGTTCCGTTCATCAAAGGACTGCTCTCAACAGCAGGGTTGATCAGCTTTTCTTCACTATACGCCCAAACCGCAGGAAAGCCGGCTTTTTATTTTACGCATCTCAATGGCTTGCTGCTCTTCCTTTTTGTGCTGATATTTTTTATGCTCGCCACTGTTTTGTACCTGAAATTTAAAACCGGGGAAATGATTAAAATAAACAGGAGATTAAAGCAGCGGAATGCGGATAAAAATTTTGACAGGTATATCACAGATCTGAACAGCAAACAAATTGAAGCGTATTTGAATTATAGGAAGGATAACGCTTCAACCCGGCCTCCTTCGCCTGAAAATACCGGTACACTGTTTAAAAGTATTTTCATTTTGCTTTTGCTGTCGCTGAACGGCGGGTGGTTATTTGCGCAGGAAACCACGCCGGATAAGGGTTCTGTTCTGGGTGAAACGGGTATTATCATAACGATAGTATTATTGCTTATTCCTATTAGCGCGGGTATTATATTTATGGTCATCAAGGTGCTGAACCTCATTAAGCAAAACCGTAACCGGTTAAATCTTGCTGAAGCCGACCAGCTGGCCGAATATCTTTCCACGCCCCCTGGTGAGGATACACGCGCCGCTTTGCTTAAACGAAAGGAGGCACTGGATTATACGCTTACCCATAATGAATTGTCGGGTAACCTTCCCCCCCAGGATACGAAAGGGCTGATCAGCAGCATTAGCGTTAACAGTGCGCTACCCGTGGTGGTACAAAAGAAAAGAGCGGCAAAGCGCCCTAACATTGATCCTGAATTATCTAAGCTGGTACTATGGTATATAGGTTCCGCCACTTTTTGGTTATTGTTCGGTACCACTGTGGGTGAATACTTAGGCATAAAATTCGTAGCGCCCGATGCCGATCAGGTAAGCTGGTTAAGCTTTGGGCGCCTCCGCCCGGTGCATACCAATGCTGTATTCTGGGGCTGGGCTTCATTAGGTATGCTGGGATTAGCCTACTATACGGTGCCGAGAGTAAGTAATACAAAGCTGGCGAGCTTTAAAATGGGATGGTACACACTTTACCTCATTAATGCTTCGGTTTTATTAGGATCCATTTGCCTGATGGCGGGCATTAACAATGGCGGCGGCGAATACCGCGAATACATTTGGCCGGTGATGCTGCTGTTTGGAATAGGCCTGGTATTAACTCTCATTAATTTTTTACAAACCATTGCCAAACGCACCACTAAAGAAATTTACATTTCCAACTGGTACATTGTTGCCGCCCTTATATTTGGGTTGGTTATTACCGTGGTGGCTTATGTGCCCTGGTGGCAGGATGGATTGGGCGAAACCATTATACAGGGATATTATATGCACCAGGGTGTAGGCATGTGGTTTATGATGATGACCCTTGGCCTGGTATATTATTATCTGCCCCAGCAATTGAACCGGCCTATTTATTCCTACAGCCTGGGTATATTAGCCTACTGGACGCAAATACTTTTTTATACGCTTATCGGTACGCATCATTTTGTATTCAGCTCCATTCCCTGGTGGCTGCAAACCATAGCCATTGTGGGAAGCGTAGGAATGGTCATCCCGGTAGTAGCGGGCAGCACCAATTTTATAATGACCTTTAAAGGAGGCTGGCATAAAATTTCGGATAGCTATACGTTGCCGTTTTTCCTGGTGGGTATCATTTTTTATTTTACCGGTTCGTTGCAGGGTACCGCAGAGGCGTTCCGCTCTACCAACCTGATCTGGCACTTTACCGATTTTACGGTTGCGCATTCCCATCTTACCATGTACGGTATCATTTCATTTTTTGTGTGGGCGGGCATATATACCGTTATACCGCGGTTAACGGGCAGGGAAGCGCCCCAGATAACGGTAGGCGCTCATTTCTGGTTTGCTTTGATAGGGCTGTTGTTTTATACGGTTCCGCTTATGTATGGCAGTACATTAAAAGGATTAATGTGGATAGAGGGAAAACCTTTTATGGAAAGCGTGATATTTTCGGCGCCTTACTGGCTGTGGAGAGCCGTGGGCGGCAGCTTAATGTGGATAGCACACCTGTTCTTTGCCTATAATATCTATAAAATGTTAAGCGGCGGGGGAATTGTTGATGTAAAAGAGGCTGCTTTTGAAAAGCTGGCCCGTAAGGTGGAGGGCAATATTTGATTACGAATAGAAATACTGACATGGAATTTTTTGATAACTATAAAAAACTGTTCGGCGCCACGTTTTTGCTGTTCCTTGGGCTTACCCTGCTGGTAGCTATTTTGCCTGCGTTGCATAACCAGAAAAATAATGCGCCGTTGCCCAACGCGGAAGTATTGAGCGATGATGCGGCAAAAGGAAAAGCTGTTTTTATTGCCAATGGTTGTGTGGCATGCCACACGCAGCAGGTGCGTAATGTAGATATGGATAAAACCTGGGGCTCACGGCCCAGCATAGCCGCAGATTATGCCGGCATACACCGTACGGATATCTGGCGCAATACGGCAACGCTGATGGGAACGGAGCGTACGGGCCCCGATTTAACCAATATTGGTACCCGGCAACCCAGCCTGGAGTGGAACCTGGTGCATTTATACAATCCGAGGATCGTGGTAAAAGAATCCATTATGCCTGCCTACCCCTGGATGTTTACCATTAAAGCAGAACCGGCGCAGGGCGATGTGGTTGTAAATGTTCCGGAGGAGTTTTTAAAAGGGAAAGCGGGTAAGGTGGTGGCAACCAGGCAGGCCCTGCAACTGGTGGCGTATCTTCAATCGCTGAAGCAAACGCCATTACCGGATGGCCGGCCTGTTCCGGAATTTTTGTATAAAAGAGAAGTGAAGCAAACCGCAGCCGCCGGAGGTGAAGTGCAGGGCTTAGACGGGGCGGCTTTGTATGCCACCAATTGCCAGAGCTGTCACCAGGCAAATGGAGAAGGTTTGAAAGGCGCATTCCCTTCTTTAAAAGACAGTAAAATTGTACTGGATGATGACCCGCAAACAATGGTAGATATTATTATGAACGGCTATAGCGGCAGGGAGAAGGAAGGCTTTCCTCCCATGCCTGCAGTGGGTACCGATAATAACCTGAGCGCTGAAGAGATAGCGGCCATCATGAATCATGAAAAAACAAGCTGGGGTAATAACGCGAAGCAGGTAACGGCCGAACAGATAAAGGAAATAATAGACGCTGTTAAAGTAAAAGCTAACTAATGTTAAGTAAATGATGTTTCTGTGTTGTTATGAAAGTAAGAGGATAGAGTTGAACAGGCAATAGACAATAAGCAATAGTGAATTTTACATCTTACTATTCACTATTCACCACCTCTCACGTTTCACACAGCACCAATGCTTTATGCCGGGATGAAGTGAAAAACATATGCCGATAAGATTTTTAAAAAGACTGCAATGAAAAAAATATTACTGAGTGTTTTTGCCGTACTGCCGGCGCTTGTTGTTTTTGCCTGCCCGGTTTGCGAAAAACAGCAGCCCGAAATATTGCGTGGCATTACCCATGGCACTGGTCCGCAAGACAGGTGGGATTATGTTATTGTATGGGCAATGGTTATTATTGTTTTGTTTACCCTGTTCTTTTCGGTAAAATGGCTGATCCGGCCGGGTGAACGGTCGCATAACCATATCAAAAGATTTATTTTAAATAATGAATAAGTAAATGGCAGTACATGGAAGACAAAAGCACCATATTTATTTTTCTTGATGATGAGGCGGCTCCCATAGCCCGGCTTGTTTCGCCGGTAAATTTTGAGCTGGATACCCGTAAGCTGGTAGATGGCAGGCATACACTTAAAATTGTGAGTAAAGATCCCAGCGGAAAAGAAGGGCTGCGCATCATTCCGTTTGAAGTAAGGAACGGCCCTGCTATTGATGTAGCGGGCATACAGGAAAATGCAGTGGTAGACGGGGTATTGCCATTGATGATCAATGCCTATGGGAAGGGCGATGCTAAAAACTTCATGATCACCGGCAGCGAAACGCCGCAAAGCATTCCTTCGTGGGTGTGGATACTTATTATTGGTATTGGCGGATGGGCTTTATATTATCTTGTTGCCTATATAAATATGTGATGCCCTGATGCGTGGTGACAGATGCAGTGGTTTTTATCGTAAACAACGATTATAAAACTTAACTAAAACCAGATCATGAGTGAAATAAAAGATATACTGACCCTTGAAGACATTAAAAAGCTGGTGGATGCTTTTTACGGGAAAGTGCGGGAAAACGATATGCTGGCGCCTGTATTTAATGAACGCATACAAAACAGGTGGCCGGAACACCTGGAAAAAATGTATGCTTTCTGGCAAACGATTTTATTAGAAGAGCGCACCTATTTCGGCAGCCCTTTTCCACCACATGCCCAATTACCTGTTGGTCATGCGCATTTTGAGCAATGGATGCAATTATTTACACAAACCGTTGATGAGCTGTTTGCAGGCGAAAAAGCCAGGGAGGCCAAATGGCGTGCAGGTAAGATGGCTGAAATGTTTGAATATAAAATAGAACACTACCGGAAAACCGGTTTTAAAAACCTGTTATGAAGCGGGTTGTTGCCGGGTTTCGATGTGCGTGCGGACATGATTATGAGCAGAAAAGCAGCACCCACGTCTTCTTTACACCGGGTATTTGTAATTGCCGAATTGGCAAAAGTGGTTTTACTTTTTTTCTGAGTACGGCTTTATTTAAATATGCTCCTTTAAATGCTTACTGTAAATGAATACAGTACCGGGAAGATAAAAAGGGCAACCAACTTTCTTAACCTTGTTCCTGTGAGGTCTGATTTAAACTTTAAAAGGGAAAACATGCCGGTAATACAGATCAAAAGAATATATGAGCCCCCGGAGGAAAATGATGGCTTTCGTGTGCTGGTTGACAGGCTATGGCCAAGGGGTATAAAAAAAGAGCTGGCTCATATAGATATCTGGATGAAAGAAGTAGCGCCTGCTGCTGATTTACGGAAATGGTTTAACCATGAACCGGAAAAATGGGCTGAGTTCAGCAGGAAGTATACTGCCGGATTGAAAGATTCGGATGCCGTTAAGAAATTGGTTGGTATGATACGGAAACATAAAAAAACAACCCTGCTTTATGCTGCACACGATGAGCAGCACAACCAGGCAGTGGTATTACAACAGTTCCTGAAAACACTAATAAAATAAAATTAAAGACAATGATCATGGACCCCAAACCCATCAAGCGAAGTGAAAATATTATGAAGCTTTCCCGCGAGCATCATTTCAGCTTATTGTTTTGCTGGAAAATACGGGAAGGTATAAAAAAGAAAACAGTGCCATGGCGCATGATACAGTATGTACGGTATTTTTGGGATGCGCACCTGCAGCCGCATTTTAAAGAAGAAGAAACTATTCTTTTTGCCCCGCTGCAGGATGAAATGGTAGGGAAGGCCATAGCGGAGCATGAAGCGATACAACAGGGCATTGAAGCGCTTTATGTGCTCCCGGAAGAAAATGCAGCGGATACGCTTGCAAAATTTGCAGACCAGCTAGATAAGCATGTACGCTACGAAGAGCGGGAACTGTTTCCACACCTCGAAAGAACGTTAACAGAAGCGCAGCTTGAAGCTATTGGCGTGCAGTTAAACGCGTTGCCGGCCGATCCCTTAAAGGATGATTATGAAGATGAGTTCTGGAAAGAAAAGAGCGCTTCGCTTTGAGGGGGAGGAGGTATGAGGGAATATTGGTTTTATTCCGTTTCTGCCATTTCTTTCTCTTTCCCTGATGTTATCCGGCTGCTTTCGAACCCTAATTTTTTTAATCCATGCTGCACTTCCGGACAACTCATAAATAAATTCCATAATAACCCGCTGCGGTAATTTTCTATCATTACTATTATAGGGCCCTGGTCTATGGCCAAATGACTTTTGGCATACCAGTTTTTTGTTTCATTAAATGCATCCACAAATCCGTATTCGCTCCATATTTTATCGCCCAGGTTGTAATAAAAATGCTTCAGCACTTTCATGCTGTATTCGGGTGTATACGGAAATGCCGACAAAGCGGCCGTGGGTGTAATGGTTCCAAAATCGTTGGTGGGAGAATGTGCATTGTATCCGTTATAGGTATCGCTGGCCGTTAGTCCCCAGCAATTTTCGCCATAGCCTTTAAATGCTTTGGGATTGTCTATACAATACGCACGGTTGATCAAAGTATGGTTCCGGTTTTGTTCCCAGTAGTTGGCATACCGGTCTTTCAGTCCGCGCGGATCCAGCCCAAGGAAAGAGTAATGCGAAAAGAAGAGAGGACCGCCATAATCAAAGCCCAGCGGCAGCTCTATACCGTAAAATTTTTTCCCGTTCTTAAAGAAATTACTTTCCGCCCAGCCCTTATGATATACCGAAGCAGCAACAGGGTATCTTTCGGCACTGGCTGCCAGCACATACATGATTAAACATTCATTAAATCCTCTTACTGCAAAATTCATTGCCCAGCCATTATTGGGGCTCCAGTGCCAGTACAATACCTCCCTGCCATCGCGGGTAAACCAGTCCCACTCCACATCATTCCACATCCAGTTAATGCGGTTACGCAATTCGTTCTCTATATTATTATCCGCATTAAAATACTGCCGCACACAAAGCAAACCCTGCAATAAAAAAGAAGTTTCTACCAGGTCGGCGCCATCGTCTTTGCGGCTGAAGGGAATGGTTTTGCCCGTGGTGCCATTCAGCCAGTGAGGAAATACGCCATGATAGGCGTCGGCTTTAGACAGGAACTTTACCATCTTTAATAAAAACCTTGCAGCGGTATCCCTGGCAATCCATTTTCGTTCCGTGGCCGCAATAACGGCCATTACGCCAAAGCCGGTTCCACCGGTAGTTACCACTTCACTCCCATAGTCATATGCTTCATTGCTTCTCTCCCGTGCCATGCCGCTCACAGGATGGGCAAAGTCCCAGAAATAGCGAAAGGTTTGCTTTTGTACCAGGTCGAGCAAAGCCGAATCGGAAAGGTTTTTGGGCCGTTTTACAGCGTCGAAAACCGGTTGAATATCTTTCTTGTTCTGTGCATCAACTGCAAGGCTAAAGAAGAGAAATGTAAATAGAAATATATGTTTCATATAATCAAAATATCTTTTCAAAAAAAGCATAGCCTTATAATCCGGGTGCGCTAAACCCTAATGATTTCATACCGGCTTTCACTTCAGGGCAACTCATAAATAAGTTCCATAATAACCCGCTTCTGTAATTTTCAATCATTACAATTTGCGGGCCCTGATCTATGGCTAAAAAAGAATTGGCGAACCACAGGTCATGCAGTGAAAATGCATCAACAAAGCCATATTCCTTCCATATTTTATCTCCCAATACATAATAAAAAAACTTGAGCGCTTTCATTGACTCTGCAGGAGTATATGGCAATGAAGATATAGCAGCAGTGGGTGCAATCACTCCAATATCATTTGTTGGTGAGCTGGCAGTATAGCCGCCGGGTATATCGCTTGCCGTTAGTCCCCAGCAACTATCACCATAGCCATACCTTCCCCTGGGGTTTGCTTTGCAATACTCATAATTAATTAGTGAATGATTGGTGGTGTGCGTGGTATAGTTTGCGTAAGCATCACTTAGCCCATTGGGGTTTATCCCTAAAAATGAGTAATGTGAAAAGAACAACGGACCTCCCAGCGGCGGCCCTAACGGCAACTGGTATCCGTAATAAGCATTGCCATTTAAAAATGATGAACCGGAGGCCCAGCCATTTGTATAAACCGATTGAGGAATACTATGAGTAGTGGAAGACACTGCCAGTATATAAGTTATGAGGCATTCATTCCAGCCCTGTACCGGTAAGTTCATGATCCATTGTTTTGCATCACTGTAGTGCCAGTACAGAACGTTTTGCCCGCCATTCCTGAACCAGTCCCATTCCACTGCATTCCACAGCTCATTGATATCGTTCCTTAAAGCAGTTTCATCAGCGTCTGCCCCATTAAAATATTGCCTGGCAGTAAGCAGCCCCGCCATTAAATAAGAAGTTTCCACCAGGTCTGCGCCATCATCATTGGCGCTAAAAGGAATGATAGCGCCTGTAGAGCCATTCAGCCAGTGGGGAAATGCACCTTTCACTTTAACCGCCGTGTTCTTTAAAAAGCCAACAATTTTTTGCATACGGTCAAGCCCATCGGCCCTGGTAATAAAATTCCGGCTAACCGCCACCGGTATAGCCATTATGCCAAAACCAGAACCGCCTGAAGTAACCACGTCATTATTGCCGTTGCTTCGCTCTCTTGCCAACCCGCTTACAGGGTGACCAAAGTCCCAGAAGTATTTAAATGTTTGCTGCTGTACTTTATCAAGCAGGGCACTGTCACTTATTACAGGAAATTTGTCTGCGGTGTTATACCCGGTCTGCAACTTTATTTCAACTGGAAAAATCAAACCTCCCCCGGCCTTTGATTTCAGGGTATTGCTAACTGTAAGCTTATAGTTTGAAAGGTAGGATAAGGCAGCTGCTGGCTGTATTACCAATGTGCTGTCGCCATTCTGATAGTTTACACGGTAACCGGCCGTGTGCAGCACAATAGCCGAAGCAACCGAAGCCCTGTCAATTGCGGCCGGAAAATAAAGCCGGATACCCGGGTTTACGGTTGTTCCTTTGTTGTCATCACGGTTAGTAACCCCGTCCACATCCCAACTGCTGATAGAAAAATCGGAAGCCGGGGATGGTGGTGCAGGATCGCTGTTCTTTTTGCATGCGCTGATTAAACCCACATGAAACAACAAAACTGCAAATAATATTTTTCTCATTTCCCAGACCTGCATGTTTTAAAAAAAATCAAAGCGTTAATGGTATGTAATAAGGGTATGCTTGCGGGTTTTTATATTAAAAACGCTTTACGGTTTTGCCGTACCGTAAAGCATTTAAAATGTGGTAATTTAGTTTAAGCCTGTAATTGTATTACTGCATTAAAAGTTGAATGTCGTCAGGTGTTAATACCGTATTGAATACCCTGAATTCATCGTATAAACTTAAATCGGATTTGTGATCCCAGTAAGCAAATGTAGGCCCGCCTGATCCTAAAACTAACGAAGTACAACCTGTTAAATCCATTGCACTTGTATAAGTTCCGGCGGCTTTTTGTACACCGTCAACATATATTTTTGTTTCAGCAGAAGATATGGTTACCGTAATAAATTTCCATACTCCGATACCTGAAGTTTGGGAACCTGCACCAATCCATGAATCCGCCGCGCCGGTTCCTACATTGATAGTCATGGATTGATCAGCATTTTCCCTGAATAAACGAAATCCCTGGTTCCTGGTATCAACATCATCATCATTGCCTATTACTACCAGCCCCGACCTGTCAGGTACATTATTAAGCTTATACCAAAAAGAAAAGCTCATCTCATTATTTGTGCCATATAACCCGGCAATAGGGAAAGATAAATAAGCATCAGCTGCTCCCTGATAAGCTGCGCCATTGTGCCCACCGGTTGCACCTGTAGTACCAGGGCTGCCCGTAACAGCCGGGGAAACAAAGCTTATCAGATCTTTATAATCACCACCCGGATTAAAAGGAACATATAAGGTTTCACTTTCTAAAACCTTATTGTACTTCGTAATGTTAAACGCAAATGATTTAGTAGTGCTTTTCCCGGATAAATCAGTTGCAACAACTTCAAAAGTATGGGCGCCTAAACCTAAATCGGCATAAGTATAAGAGCCCGATATTCCCCTGTAGTCTATAAAGCTGGTATATGACTCTAATAAATTACCATCTAAGGAAATATCAACTTTACTTAGCTCAATGTCATCGCTGACATTAAATTTAAAATCAAAATTTGCAGCTTCGGTGATAGCCGGATATTGAATATCGGCTGATGGGCTAACTATTTCTACTGTTGGCGCCTGTTCATCATTTCCGACAGCTACTTTCGAAATCGGATCTATGTAGCCTTTCTTACAGGCTATAAAGGATAATGATAACACTATCCCTGTAATAATATAATTAAAAATACTTTTCATGATAGTAATAATTAATAAATTAATGATCGGGATGTGTATCTGCGTATTGTTTCAAAATAGGGCTCTTATCTAATTGCGGTAAAGGATAAGGAAGGTATTTTTTGGCCATGGTAAACGTTCTGCCGTCATAACTCAACTCGGCAGTGTTTTCCAAACGGATCATATCATAATACCTGTTACCCCATTCCATAGCCAATTCCGCATATTTCTCATCTATTACCTGCTGGCTGGTTACCCCGGATAAAGGCGCCAAACCTGCCCTTGCCCTTACTAAGTTTACGGCATTATCTGCGCTTCCTGCAGAAGCGGCGCCACCACGGGTTACCGCTTCCGCATACATTAACAATATTTCCGCATACCTGGTAATGATCATGTTTTTATTACTGGCATAACCCGTCCTTCCCGGTATTAATTCTGTTGTAGGAAGGTAATGCTTGCCGCTATAGAAATAAACCCTGGGGGAATTTAAGAAAACATCCCCTTCGGGGGTGGTGTTAGAAACCCATGCCGGCAGCGTAGAAAATGCAGGGTCTGATTTTATTTTATCAATACCATCGGGTGTAAAAATTACACTTGTCTGAAGACGGATCCGCTCTCCCCTGTTCAACATAAATTTAATGTATTTCTCACTTGGCTCAAAAAATCCCCAGCCGCCACCGGCGCCACTAACTGCAGGCGTCCAGTTTGTAGGACCAAAAAAATCATTTAAATAATTCCGGCTATCCCCCGAACCTGCATTAAAATCGGAGTATTGCACTTCCAGAATATTCTCATTGGATAATTTACCTGCGGTTTTAAATGCTTTATTAAAATCGCCGTACAGGCTAAATTTGCCGGAAGCAATAATTTCCCCCGTGGTAGCCGCTACCGCATTATAATCTTTTAATTCCTGCTCGGCCATTGCCTTTATTGCTAAAGCGGTATATTTTGTAGCCCCTCCTTTTAAATCAGTTCTTTGGTTAGGGTGCATATCCAATAACTTCGTTGATGCATCTTCCATTTCCGTTTTAATCCAGTTCATGATCTCGTCTTTAGTCTGCATTTCAAGCACTGTTGGATCCGTAGTGGTTACTTTAAACACCCCGCCAAATGTTCTTGACAAGGTTAATGTAAGCCAGCCCCTCAATACCTGGCATTCGGCAATGTATTGATCTATCAATGCAGCACTTACACCGCCTTCCCTGAATTTTTCCAATTGTTCAATTTGCGCTGTAATTTGCAGTACATGCTGAAACAGGCCATCCCAGGCATTATTTATCATCCAAAAATTATCATCATACACAAACATATCGGTATCGTGAAAAGGAGGTTGATCGAATACGCCATTCCTGCCGCCCCCGGAATTTACATCGTCTCCACGAACTGATAATAAAGGAACGTGTTCCCACCAAAAATCATAGAATGATTGATACGCCCCTACCAAAGCCGCTTTTGCTGCGCTGGGGTTGGTGTAATCCACGCTTCCGGCCTGGGTTTCCAATTCCCTTGGCTTATCTAATTGCTTATTACAATCCGTTAATAAAAACGCTGTGATAATTAATAAAGGCGCCAATAAATATTTTTTGCTTTTCATTTTATTTAGTTTAAAATGCTGATATTAAAATTGAACGCTCCAACCAATGGTAAATACGGAGGGGGTAGGATAAGTACCCGAATCAATGCCATCAAAACCTACTTCCACATTGGTTGATTTACTCTTGGACCATACATAAGGCCTGTCGGCAGTAAGGGTAAAACGCATTTCAGGTACTTTGTTATGTTTTTCTATGGAGTATCCTAATTGTATATTCTGTATTCTGAAAAATTTTCCGTCTTCTAACCAGAACCTTGAAGCTTTTTGATTCCATGCTACCCTGTACCCTTCAGAGGAGGGGTAGCTGTTGGAGGTTCCTTCGCCATGCCAGCGGTTTTCGGCTAATTGAGCGTCTATATTTCTTCCCTGGTTCCTGAAAACTTCGGCACGGCTACTGTTGAAGATTATATTTCCACCCTGCCCGTAAATGCGTACCGATAAATCAAAGTTTTTATAGTTTAACCCAATGCTACCACCATAATAATAAGTAGGGGCCGGGGAGCCTAAATATATCCTGTCGTTAGCATCTAATACACCATCAGGTTTACCATCAGGCCCGCCGCTTACATCCCTGAATTTAAAATACCCCGGTTTTACCGTTCCTGCACCGGCTGCATTTGCAGCTGCTGCTGCCGGGTCTGCATCTACTTCAGCCTGGGTTTGATAAACGCCTGTAATATCGTATCCATAAAATACATCAAAGGGCTGTCCTACCGTCAATCGTTGAGGAAACTCAGCTAATGGCCCCCTGGTTATAAAAGCCTGCCCGAACAGGTCGGTAACTTCATTATGAATAGTGCTGAAATTACCGCCTATCGTATACCCGAAATCTTCAGCAATCTTTCCTCTCCAGGTGGCAGAAATTTCTATACCCTTATTACGCATAGCTCCCACATTATTATAGCTTTCTTCCCTACCTACCTGGGGCAATACAGGAATAGCCAGGTTTTTGGTATTTTTTACAAAGTAATCTGCAGTAATGCTCAACCTTCTGTCTAACAATTCCAGGTCGGCCCCAATGTTCAGCTCTTCGTTAAATTCCCAGCTTAAATTATCCTGGTAAGTTGAAAAATTAAAGCCGTCTACTTTTGTATCGTTGAACACACTCCATACAGCATCGGCGCTTTGTGCCCTTGCCGTTGGTACATTACCGTTGGCCAAACGGCCCCAGCCCGCTCTAAATTTCAAAAAATTGATAGAATTTACCTCTTGCATAAAATCTTCGCTGGAAACAATCCAGGCCAGCCCAACAGAAGGCAGTGTAATATCTCTTTGCTGGTTGTACTTGTTGGCAGCCTCGTTCCTGAATGTAGCGTATGCAATGTACTTATCTTTGTACTTGTATTGCAAGCGTCCAAAATAGGAGCGACTATATACCCTGGTTCCATCATCTGATGATACCCTTGAGCTTGCGGAGGTATTTTGAATATACCAGGATTGCTCTAAGTCCCTTGAAAAGGGGCCTTCATAAAAATTTCCCGTTGTTGAAAAGAAAGTGTACTTCTCATCCCTGAAGGAAAATCCCCCCATGGCGGTAACATCGTGGTTGCCAAATATTTTGGTATATGTTAGCGTATTATCAAACGTATAATTTTCCTCCAGTACATTAGACCTTGTAATGGATGATTGTACTAAACTTCTTTGATAAGCATCGGCTATATAATAAGGCAAATTCATCAGCCTGTTGTTATCATTTTTGTTATTATAAGAAAGGCTTGTTCTGAAGTTTAACGTTTTTGGAAGAATATGAAAATCGCCAAACACATTGGCCGTGACCCTTCTTCTTTCTCCCAGGTTGTCTACATTATTTATGTTGGGAAATGGGTTCTGATGATCCCTGTACCCTGCATCTTTTGCTGAAGAATAAGGCTCGGAATATACCGTTTGGCCGGCATAACTGGCATCCAGCACCGGCAGGATAGGCACGGCATAATATATTTCTGCCCATGGGTTAATATTGCCGTAGCCGTATTGCTCACTTTTACTATAAACCAAACCGGCGCCTACAGTTAACCAATCTTTGGCTTTTGCTTCTAATTTTGCCCTTAAATTGTACCGTTGATAACTACTGCTTTTTATATCTAACATCCCGTCCTGGGTAAAATAACTGGCCCCTACAGAATAGGATACTTTTTGAGAACCCCCGTCAACAGAAATATCATGGTTCATAATGGGGGCATCAGTGCGCAGTGTTTCTCTGTACCAATCGGTATTTGCAGCGGGTAAGTTCGGGTTAACCCGGCTCCTTCCATACCTGGCAATAGCCGCCTGCACACTGGCAATTTCAACGCTGGAACCTGATTCATTGGCAAAGTTCACAAATTGTTCCGCATTAGCCATTTTTACTACATTAGTAGGCGTTTGCACACCGTAATAACCGGAATAAGTAACGGTTGCATCCCTGTTATACCTGCCGCCCCTGGTGGTAATTACTATTACCCCGTTAGAAGCCTTATACCCATAGATAGCAGCAGATGAAGCGTCTTTTAATACCTGGAAATCCTGGATATCATTGGGTGTTAAGAAATCAATATTGTCAACGAATACGCCATCCACTACATATAAAACACTTCCCCCGTATAAGGATTTGATTCCACGAATATTAATTTCGGGTGCATCACCCGGGCCGCCCAGGCTGCTGATTTGTACACCGGTTACATTGCCTTGTACGGCATTAAGCAGGGCCCCGCTCGGGGTTTTCTTCAAGTCTTCCGGCTTAATAGTTGCAATCGAACTGGTTAAATCAGCCTTCTTTGCAGTGCCATATCCAATCACCACTACTTCGCCTAACTGCTGGCTTGAAGAAGCAGTGAGGGTAATATTAATATTTGTTTGATCAACAACTACGATCTCCTGCTCCTGGAATCCTACAAAAGAAAACACCAGCGTGCTGTTGTCGGGAACCGTAATAGAATAGTTGCCCTCCGCATCGGTGGTTACGCCTGTAACAGCTCCTTTAACAGTAACAGAAACGCCCTGCATAGGCTGACCATTTTCATCCGTTACCTTACCGGTTACCGTTTTGTCCTGCTTAGCCTGTTCATCCTGCTGTTCCTGTAAACGTACAACGATAAGATTATCCTGCAGCAACTGGTAAGTAAGCCGTGTGCCCGACAATATACGGGTAAGCGCTTCATCAATGGATACCTCATCAAATGTAACAGACACCTTCTGCTGAAGGCCCTTCAGGTTGCTGTTAAAAACAAAGCGGTAATAGCCCTGCTTTTCAATAGAATTGAAAGCTTTATTGATGGCCACCCGCTTCAGGCTCAGCGTAACTTTTCCCTGGGCGTTTACATTGGCCATTGCCTGGGCAACACCAAACAATATCAATAAAACAGTGAGCTTCATGATCGTGAATACTTTTAAATAAGCAGCCGGTAATTTGCTCCTGTAACAGAGCCGGTTTTTTTTCATATATTTATCATTAAGGGTTATAAAAATAAACTTGCGCCTTCCGTTTTCAGCCGTAAGGCAAGTTTTGTAACCGTACCGGGAAATGCTCCAACATTTCCCGTTTTCTTTTTGTGCAGCTAAGAGCTGTTATATTTTTTCATATGCGTGCTGTTGTATTATTTTGTTATTACTATGGTTTCCTTTTCTATGCTGTAATTAAAAGGATTGGCTAACTGCAGCGCCTGCAATACCTCTTGAATGGTTTCATTTTTAAAATTCACGTCAAACATCAACTGTTTTGTATTTTCATCATCAAACCTGAAGGTCATTCCATACTTGCGTTCCAGTTCTGCGGCTAACTCGGTAAATATCTTGTTCCGGAATATCAGCCGGTTATCTATCCATGATGTTTCAATAACGGCACTGTCGGCCGGCGCATAATTGATTTTACTTATCACTACTGAAGACGGAACACGGTTTTTTTTCCCAACCGCCTCCTTCCCTGTATACGCATCGTTCATTACTACCAGCTTTTCAGAAGGGTGCAGTATTATTTTTTCATACGGGCGGCTGTTCATCGTTACTTCAATAGAACCGTGTATCAGGCTGGTTTCGGAGCTTTTATCGCCGGGATAAGACTTCACGTTAAAGGCTGTGCCCAGCACCTTAATGTTCATTTCCTGTGCATGAATAATAAATGGGCGCTGCACATCTTTTTTTACGTCGAAATAGGCTTCGCCTGTCAGTTCTACTTCGCGGATGGCAGCATCAAAGTGCTTATTGTACGTTAATTTGCTGCCGGCATTCAGTAAAACCGTTGACCCATCCGGGAGAATGATCTTTGAATGCGCCCCGGGGCGGGTAGCGATCTCGCTTTTCTCTGCTGCATGCTTTTCCTGCCCGGCCATTTCTTCCCTGCCTGCGGTTCCTGCCTGGCTGAAATAATAAACGGCATAAGAGAGCAGCAGGGCTAAAGTGCTAAAAGCAGCAACCTGCATGAAATAACGGCTTCTTTTTTTTATTACACGGCTTTCCGTATTTCCTGAACAGGCATCTTCAGCAACTAACTGTATTGGAACTTCAGTCTCCCCCAGGCGTAAAAGATGTTTTTGCAGCGAGGCTAATGCTTCTGTCCGATCGATCGGCTTTTTTAGCCGCCACAGGTCCGTAATATTCTGTATGGGATAATGCAGGTTGGGGTGGTGACGCAGCATTTGCTCCAGTTCTTCCAATTCCTCCGGGGAAGCTTCTCCTGCAAGTTTTTTACCGAGAATATACCAGATGCTGTCTACTGTCATGAGCAAGCTGCCGTTTTAGTAACTGAATAAACCTGCAAACCACGCTGACGCCTGTTGCTGATGCAGGTAGCAGTGAAGTAATGCATTTATTATAATGATGACAATAGCAAACATCATTTACCCCCAAGCAGCAACAATTTTTATTGTATCTCGTACTGCTGCCCGCCGGAATGCAATTGTGCGCCCGATAGCCTGCAAAGCAGAAGCAGCGCCTGCGATATACCTATGTTCTTTTTGAATGAAGCGGATATTTTCAGGTTTTGCACCGCTTTATTTGAAATGATGATATTTACATTATATACTCTTTCCAGGTCGGCAATAATATCCCTAAAGTTTTCATCGTCATAGATCATATCGCCCTGTTGCCAGCCGGCTATTTTACTTACAGCAATATTTTTTTTAACGACCCTTTCTCCCGCATTATCAATTCTAACCTGTTGACCGTTAGTGAGTATAGCCACCACATCGCGGTTCCGTTTCACATTTACTTTACCCTGGCTTACCGACACCATAACTTCTCTTTCGCCGGGATATGCTTTTATATTAAAAGAAGAGCCCGATGCCACAGTTGATATTTCACCTGTGTTAATAATAAAAGGTGAGCCTGCTATGTGCTTCACCATAAAGAAAGCTTCGCCGCTAAGCACTACCTCCCTTTTGCCTCCGGTAAATTCATCCGGGAATTCAAGCGAACTGGCGGCATTCAGCCATACCTGTGTGCTGTCCGGCAGCAGCAGGAACTTTTGTTCGGAGCGGTTACTAAATTTTTTGGTTAGGGCAATGGCACGGCCGGGAGGTGGGGTACCGTTACCTGTTACACCCTTGCGCATTAACCACAAGGCAGCCGATATCATTAAAATTCCTGTTAGCAGGAAAATCCATAAGGTGCCTTGTGTCTTTTTCTTAAATACCCCTTCCTTTTCTGCCGGAATAACCTGCTCCGGCTCTGTAAGCATCAACCGCCCATTTTCATCAACATACGTAAAGGATGGATGGTTTTTACGGATATCATCGTATATTTTCTTTACCGTTCGCTTTAAAGGAACATCGCTGTTCCGGGCAGTTCGTATATAACCAAACAATTCTTCCAGCTCTTCGCGTGAGCATTTATTATTTTCATATTGCCGAAGCAGGTATCGTATTCTTTCTTCCATTACATACGTATCTTACTGCTATTGACGAAGCAACACAGCATTGTTCCTATTAGCGTGGAAAAAAATTCAAAAAAACAGCTTCATTGTGCGGGAAAGAAAGTTCCTTACAGCGCGCAAGGCAGAAGAGAGCTGGTTCTTAACCGTATGCCGGGAGATATCCAGCTCATGCGCGATCTGGCAGTAATTAAGCCCCTGTTCTTTGCTGAGGCGGTAAATGCGTTTACGCTGGGGCGGCAAATGATTGATGGCTTTTTCAATAACCTGTTTATATTCCCTGGAGGATATGGTTTCTTCCGTTTCATTCATCATATGCTGCATGTTCATCCACAAAGCATCCCGCAGTCTTTTGTCGGCAGCGGTTTTACGCAAAAAATCAATCACTTTATTTTCGGTAAGCCGGTATAACCACGCATCCATATTGGCGATGGTGTGTATATGATTACGATGTTCCCACAGTTTCATAAAAACATCCTGAACAATGTCCTTGGCGTATTGATCCGATTTGGTTAGGGCTAAAGCAAGCGTGTACAGTTTATATTCGTGCCGTTTAAAAATATCCGTAAAGCGAAGCTCCAGCGTATGCTCACTACTTTGGGTGGTCATCAAACATTTGTTTTGGGTTTAATCAATCCTGTTATTTTATTTTATTTAAAAATAACGAAAAAATCATATGCTTTCCTCTTTTGTTATTTTTTATAGATATTTCTTAAGCGGGTGCGAAAAAAATTAGCTTAATTCCGTATCATATCTTTCTACCGCTTCAATGCCGGGCAGTTTTTTCAGGCGCTCTACCAGTTCATCCAGCTCTTCCTTATCATGCACAAATAACTTTATATTGCCTTCAAAAAGCCCCTCTTTTGCCTCCACGGTTAAAGCGGCTATGTTAATCTTTAATTCCCCCGACACCAGGTTGGTGATCTTATGTATCACACCCACATCATCAAGCCCCACAATCTTTAAACCGGTAAGAAAAGAAATCTCCTTGTTTTTGGCCCATTTGGTCTTTACTACGCGGTGGCCAAAATTAGACATCAACCTAGCGGCATTCGGACAATTGGTACGATGAATAATTAACCCTTTACCCGTGCTTACAAATCCAAAAACATCATCTCCCGGAATGGGCTTGCAGCAATTGGCCAAAGTATAAACGATCCTGTCGCTGCTTTCTCCAAAAATAATCAGCTCATTTTCCTTTTTGTGTGCCGGCCGGTTAGCATCAGGTTCGTAATGCTTTATTTCCGGGTCGGTTTTTACCGGTTTTGGCAGCACCAGCTTATCGCCCAGCACCTGGAATTCTTCCTTTAATTCTTTAAGGTCAATGTTCTTTACCGCTATCTGGTAATATAAATCCAGCGGTGAGGCCAATTTATAAAAGGAAGTCAGCTCTTCTATATTCGCCTGGCTTACCGCTGCGCCTATGCTTTCGAGCCTCCTTTGCAACGTATATTTTCCTTCGCCTGCCACTTTGCGCTTTTCTTCTTTCAGCGCGTCTTTTATTTTGCTTTTCGCTTTAGTGGTTACCACAAAATTCAACCAGTCTTCATGCGGCTTTTGCTTGTTGCTGGTAATAATTTCTATCTGGTCGCCACTCCTGAGCTTATGGCTGATGGGAACGAGCTTGTGGTTTACCTTGGCGCCAATACATTTTGAGCCTACCACGCTGTGCACCGAAAAAGCAAAGTCTAATGCCGTGGCGCCCACGGGCAGCATCTTTACATCACCTTTGGGAGTATACACATAAATTTCCTCTGCGAGGAAGGAGGTTTTAAAATCCTGGAGGAAATCTATAGAGCTCACGTCCTGTGCCAGTGCTTCACGTATTTGTGTAAACCATTTATCGAAGCGGCTTTCATCATTGGTGCCTTCCTTGTATTTCCAGTGTGCCGCCAGCCCTTTCTCCGCAATTTCATTCATACGCTTTGTTCTGATCTGCACCTCCACCCATTTACCCTGTGATCCCATTACCGTGGTATGCAGCGCCTCGTAGCCGTTGGCCTTGGGATTGCTCAGCCAGTCGCGCAACCTTTCCGGCGATGGGGTATACATATCCGTTATCATGGAATATGCTTTCCAGCAATCTTCCTTTTCCCGGTCGGGCGGCGTTTCCAGGATAACCCTGATGGCAAAAAGATCGTACACTTCCTCAAATGCCACGCCCTTTTTCTTCATTTTATTCCAGATAGAATGGATAGATTTTGGCCGGCCATACACTTCTACCTTCAGCCCCGCTTTTTCTAATCCTTCTTTGATAGGTTTTATAAATTCATTGATATACCGCGTTCGCTCTCTCCGCGTTTCTGCCAGCTTTCTTGCTATCTCCCTGTAAATATCCGGCTCCAGGTATTTCATGGCCAGGTCTTCCATTTCCGTTTTAATGGTATACAACCCCATGCGATGCGCCAGCGGGGCATACACGTATACGGTTTCACTCGATATTTTCAATTGTTTTTCCCGCTTCATGCTGTCTAATGTTCGCATGTTGTGCAGGCGGTCGGCTAACTTGATAAGAATAACGCGGGGGTCATCGGTGAGGGTAACCAGTATCTTTTTAAAATTCTCTGCCTGCTGCGTGGTATTAGTATCCACCACATTGGCAATTTTGGTAAGCCCGTCAATAATACGTGCAATTTCGCTGCCAAAAGCTCTTTCAATATCTTCAAGGGTAAGGTCTGTATCTTCAACCGTATCATGAAGCAGGGCGCAAATGGTAGAACGTACACCCAGTCCTATTTCTTCCACACATATTCTGGCCACGGCAATAGGGTGTAAAATATAAGGTTCACCGCTTTTGCGGCGCATGGTTTTGTGGGCATCGGCCGCCATTTCAAAAGCCAGTCTTAATAATTCCCTGTGCCCCGGTTTTAGTTTAGGTTTAAGGCAGCGTAATAATGCCCTGTATTGACGAACAATTTCCTTTTTTTCCTCTTCTTCGCTCAGGTTGTATTTTGGCGCTTTAACATCAGTATCCATATAAATCCAAATTTAAGTAAAATCTACTACCTTTGCCGTCCCAAAAAACTTTTGAGGCTGTCTCAAAAGGCCCGGTATAGAAGATATGCCACAAAGACACAGCGTCATGATCTTCAGGTTTTATTTTCATCATGGCTTCGTGCTTTTGTGGCAAACTATTATTTTTTAGACAGCCCCGGGAAGCGGGTGTGGCGAAATTGGCAGACGTACCAGACTTAGGATCTGGCGCCGCGAGGCATGGGGGTTCGAGTCCCTCCACCCGCAC